>NZ_WTFC01000006.1:60124-85112 GCF_009795795.1 Gilliamella sp. Pas-s95
CATCGGGCATCGGGCATCGGGCATCGGGCATCGGGCATCGGGCATCGGGCATCGGGCATCGGGCATCGGGCATCGGGCATCGGGCATCGGGCATCGCTTTTGGCAAACCTATATTTTAAATCTTTTTAATTACCTTAGTTTTCGAGATTTCTCACAAGCTTCATTTCTATCGCTAAATTTAGCGAAATTCTTAGCCTTTTTATCAAAATCGTTATTGTTTTTTGCACCCTTGTCGCTATTAATGTATTCGTTTAGCGCTCAGGCTTTATCAACTAAGACATTAAAAACGATTGAAGGTACTGCACCATATTTTACATTTGATGGTGGCCAAACTAAGGCGACTTCATTGGATAGTTTATTGGCTATTAAGTTACCGGATGGTAGGGTATTTACACCATCAACCAATCCTTCAAGTAAAGAAAATCCGATAATTTTACCTGTAGGGACTTCTTTTAGTAGTATAGGGATGTTGGTACCACCATCAGTTGAATCAGGAAGCTCAGTGAGTTTCAATGATTTAGTGAATAAATATCATTATTGGGGAGATGATGATGGTGATGGACAGGGTGCTAATGGGGTTAAGGCGAGAGGGGATTTATCGTTTGAACTTAGAAATAAATTTAATTTTTACGTAAGTCGTAATGATAGTGTGCATCCATGCTTGGGACCTTATCAGATAATATTACATAGTTCAGGTGGGGAGTTAATAACACAGTACGGGATACCAAATAGAGCACATTTTGACTCTAAAACAGTGAGGTATTATCTTGATTCGAGTCCGTCTATATCTGTTTGTTATGTAAGGCCAAATAGTGCTCCTCGTATAAGCGAGAGATTTGATAGTTTTAATGGCTTTTTGGTTAAATCAACCGATCCATCTTCTTACGGCCTTAATTTTCCGACAACAGGTGCTGATGGTTTATACTTTGATTTAATCATAGCAGGAGTGGATGGAAGTCAATTGACATGGTCTCCTGTTACTCGGGGAGGAATAACTGCTACAGTGAAGTGGACAAGGCCTAATACTGGTTCATACACAGACTCAGTAGGAAACATAATACTATACGATAAATGGATTATTAAGGATAAATCCAAGTATGTCACGCGGGTAACGTTAAATGGTCCTAGAGCAAGTCGTAGGCAGAGAAGTTCAAGTAACCCACGTCCTTTAAGTGTGCCATCTTTACCACAGACATTTGAGCTGGAAGGCAGGGATAGAAGTGGTAATGTGGTGGTAAAATATGGATTTGTGTTGAAGCAGTGGTTCGTCAATCGGGGTAATGAATTAGGAAATCAAGCTAGCCAATCATCTTGGTGTAGTAGTTTAGGCTATCGTTTGTCACGGATCAAGGACTTGACTTTCAAAATTTGTGGTCGCAATTGCAGCACATCCCCATCTTATCCTCCTGGATATGATGTTAATACGCGTCCAATAAATTCAGGCTTTTTTACTGAGTGGGGAGACATGAAGCATTACGCTAATGCAAACTTCTTCCAAGGGTTGTACTGGATGAGTGATATCAAGGACAAAATGGGCACTGCTGTCGGCTCGGACAGCGGTGGCGTATGGGGAAAGCAGCCTACCGGATATGATAGGAAGGCTGTTTGTGTCACCCCTTAGCTATTAGTTCTTAATCCTTGCTTCGGGGGAATATGACTTTAGTTGGACAAACTAATAAAGAACTGTGCCCCCACGCGAGGTAAGAGCTACGAGTAAATAAGATTAGGGGTATGTAATGATTAATATAAAATAAGTAAGAATAACCAAGCAGTTGGTGGTAAGGGTAAGTGTTTTGCTGTGCATTTTAATACAGCGGTGTTAATTTGATGAAAGGCATCTATTAAGTGTTTGACATAATATTAATATGCCTAACAGTAAAATTAGCACTGCTAGCACAGCCATTAACTTATTACCCAAGACTTTTAATCCAAAATTATCACGCGCTTGCTGATAAAAAAGTCGAAGGTAAGGAGATATCACTAAACCAGAGACATACGCATGTTAGGTTGCAACTTCCCGATCGAAGTGCGAATGGTTTTTGATTTAGTTATATCTAAAACACCAACTGCTTGGCCCTCAAAATGACATCATGCAAAGACAAAAATCCCTAGCAAAATAAGTTAGAAAAGTAATTGATTTTATTTTATTTTTCATAAAATAAAACTCATTTATTCTATATCTAGTAAAAAACCAGACATTACCTCTGGTCTTTTTACTTTTTTATCACGACAATTTTTAGAAATCTAAATTCGCTGCTTTAAGGGCATTTTCTTCAATGAATAGTCGACGAGGTTCAACTTCATCACCCATTAATGTGGTGAACAATTGATCTGCTTCAATTGCATCTTTAATGGTGACTTGCAACATGCGACGACTAGTTGGATCCATTGTTGTTTCCCATAATTGTTCTGGGTTCATTTCACCAAGACCTTTATAGCGTTGAATTGTTAAGCCACGGCGAGACTCTTTGATTAACCAGTCGACAGCTTCGTCAAACGAGCTAACCGGCTGTTTTCGTTCACCGCGTTGGATAAATGCGCTGTCTTCCAGTAGCTCTTTGAGTTGTGCCCCAAGGTGGCAAATGTTGCGGTATTCATTGCTGTGAATGAAAGCTTGATCTAACGTGTAATTCGTGTCAACACCGTGCGTTTTGACTTTAATTACCGGCAGGTGCAATTGGGTCTTTTCATTGTAGTCAGTTGAATAGCGGTAACTGCTACCATGTTGTTCTTTACTTGTAAGTTTTTCGACAAGTGTTTTTGCCCAATTCTCTGCTTGTTGTTGGCTTTGTAGGATATTTTCATTTAGTGCATCATGGTACACCAATTCGGAAAGTAGCGCTTTTGGATAGCGTCGTTCCATTTTGGTGATGAGCTTTTCAACCTTTTGATATTCTGCAATCAGTCGTTCTAATGCTTCACCAGCAAGTGCTGGGGCATGATCATTAACGTGTAACGAGGCATCTTCAAGCGCTAAGGCGATTTGGAATTGCGTCATGGCATCATCGTCTTTGATGTATTGTTCTTGTTTGCCTTTTTTGACTTTGTATAAAGGTGGCTGTGCAATATAAACATAGCCACGTTCTATGATTTCTGGCATTTGGCGATAAAAGAACGTTAATAATAAAGTACGAATATGCGAACCATCGACATCGGCATCGGTCATGATGATAATACTGTGGTAGCGCATTTTGTCTGGATTATATTCGTCACGACCTATTCCACAACCCAGTGCGGTAATCAATGTACCGACTTCTTGCGATGAGAGCATTTTATCAAAACGTGCTTTTTCGACATTTAAAATCTTACCTTTAAGCGGTAAAATTGCCTGATTTTTGCGGTTACGACCTTGTTTTGCCGAACCACCTGCCGAGTCCCCTTCCACTAAGTAAAGTTCTGATAGAGCAGGGTCTTTTTCTTGGCAGTCAGCGAGTTTTCCCGGTAAGCCACCAAGGTCTAATGCGCCTTTTCGTCGTGTCATTTCGCGTGCTTTGCGCGCAGCCTCACGAGCTCTTGCAGCGTCGATGATTTTGCCGACGACAATTTTGGCATCGGATGGGTTTTCAAGTAAGTATTCTGCTAACTTTTCGCCCATGACGGATTCTACAGCTGATTTGACTTCTGACGAGACTAACTTGTCCTTGGTTTGTGACGAAAATTTAGGGTCAGGGACTTTAACTGATACAACAGCAATTAGACCTTCACGCGCATCATCACCTGTAGCGCTGATTTTAGCTTTTTTACTGTATCCTTCGTTTTCCATGTAATTGTTTAATGTGCGCGTCATTGCACCACGGAAACCGGCTAAATGTGTACCGCCATCTCGTTGGGGGATGTTGTTAGTAAAACAATAGATATTTTCTTGATAGCCATCGTTCCACTGTAATGCAACTTCTACGCCAATATCGTCTTTTTCCGTACTGAAGTAAAATATTTTTGGATGAATCGGGTTTTTGTTTTTATTGAGATATTCAACAAAAGCTTGTATTCCGCCTTCGTAATGATAATGTTCATTTTTTCCTGTACGTGCATCAAGTAATTTTATCGATACACCTGAGTTTAGGAACGAGAGTTCACGAAGCCGTTTGGCTAGTATTTCGTAGACAAATTCAATGTTGGTAAATGTGTCAGGGCTTGGCCAGAAGCGGACATATGTGCCTGATTCTGTGGTTTCACCAATCACGTTAAGAGGTGCTTGTGGTACCCCTAAGTTGTAAATTTGTTGGTGTATTTTTCCGTCACGATAAATCACCAGTTCTAATTTATCTGATAGGGCGTTAACAACGGAAACTCCCACACCATGTAAGCCACCAGAGACTTTATATGAGTTATCATCAAATTTGCCACCCGCATGTAAAACAGTCATAATAACTTCAGCCGCTGAGATACCTTCTTCTTCATGAATACCAGTTGGAATGCCGCGGCCATCGTCGCGTACAGAAACCGAATTATCGGGGTGGATGGTTACTTCAATATGGTGACAATAACCGGCCAATGCTTCATCAATGGCATTATCGACCACTTCAAAAACCATATGGTGAAGTCCTGTGCCATCATCAGTATCACCAATATACATACCTGGACGTTTACGGACAGCATCAAGTCCTTTGAGTACTTTAATGCTAGAAGAATCATAAGAATTAGACATGGATTTCTCGACTTATTTGATTGTTTATATCATTCTGTATATTTACGAGATTATACCAGATTTTATGTAAAAAATCTTATCATTTTCATCGATCATATGGGTAATTTGCGATTGATTGACGGCTGTAATAAATACTTGTGAATTAGCAAGTTTGAGCCGTTTGGCTAATAATGTTCTTTTGTTATTATCTAATTCAGATGCAAAATCATCAATCAAGTAAACGCAAGCTTGGGTATTTTGCTTTGAATAATATTCTCCTTGCGATAGTCGTAAAGCACACATTAATAACTTTAATTGTCCACGAGATAATAGATCTTCAACGGGAATATTGTCGATGCGTAAGCGAATATCCGCTTTATGCGGGCCGGTTGAGGTATAGTTGAGTAGTTTGTCGCGTTCATACTGTTTTTGGAGTATTAGAGCATAATCTGTGTCGTGATCCCAACCTTGGAAATACTGGCAATTTAGCTTATATTCGGGTAAAAAGTCATGGCACGTTTGGATTATTTCAGGGAAAATTTGTTGTGAGTAATCAGCTCTGATTTGACTAACTCTTTCTGCAATGGGGGCGATTTCTTTGTCCCAAGGTAATAATTGGTTATAATTTTTAGTTTGCTTTAGTAGTGCGTTGCGTTGTTTAAATAGACGTTTTAAGTTGTTCCATAAATGGACAAATTCAGGGTAATGGTGAAAGCAACCCCAGTCGATAAATGAACGTCGATATTTAGGCCCCCCCGTTAATAAGTCAAATCCTTCTGGAGTAATGAGCTGGATAGGGAGCAATTTGGCTAGATCAGTGAGTCGAAAGCCTTCGTCTCCGTCTATTTTGATTTTATTTTCACTATTGCGTGATTTAGCAAGGCCAATTGAGTGTGTTTGTTGGTTGGTGTTTTTTATTTCACTAAATAATACCAGTTCAGGCTGTTCATGCTGAATGATGCGATTTGATTGCGCGTGCCTAAATGCTCGTCCATGCCCAAGCATATAAATGGCTTCAAGTAGGCTAGTTTTGCCACTACCATTATCGCCAACAATGAAGTTGAAATGCGGTGATAAGGTAAGTTTTGCGTAATCAATATTACGAAAATGATGTACGTTGATGGTTGAAAGAGTCATATGCTATCAATTATTCCGGCCGAAGCCGGAAAATTAAGTAAGAGTTGATTATAAGCGCATTGGCATAACAACATAAGTGGCAGATTGATTATTGATATCTTCAATTTGCACACTTGATACGGCGTCAGTGAGTAATAGTTGTACACTATCACATTTCAATGTATTTAATATGTCAAGTAAATAGGTGACATTGAAGCCAATTTCAAGCTCTGCTGATTCATATTTTACGTCAACAACTTCTTCAGCTTCTTCTTGTTCAGGATTGTTTGCAGTAATTTTTATTTGGTTGTTATGGACATGAAGTCGAATACCTCGGAACTTTTCATTAGATAAGATAGCAACTCGTGATAGGGCATTTCTAAGTTCTTCACAAGAGACTTCAAGTGGTTTATCTGGATTGCGTGGTAATACGCGTTTATAGTCAGGAAATCGGCCATCAATGAGTTTTGATGTGAAAGTGAAATCACCAAGGTTAACACGTAAGTTATTATTACCAATTTGCATCGTGATAAGTTCGTCGTTATCGCTAACCAGTTTTGCAAGCTCAAGCACCCCTTTTCTTGGTAAAATAACGGAGTGAGTAGTTTGCGTATCTTGTTCTATTAGTTGTGCGCATAGTGCTAATCGATGTCCATCGGTTGCAACTGTTTTTAATAGGCCATCTTCAATTTCAAATAACATGCCATTTAAATAATATCTGACATCTTGGTTTGCCATTGAAAATTGCACTGCATCAATCAGTCGTTTTATGGTTTTTTGTGGAACAGAAAGGTCAACATCGCTTTGCCAATTTTCCAAATTAGGAAAATCATTAGCCGGTAGCGTTGCTAAAGAAAATTTACTACGACCGGATTGAATCATCAATCGGTTATCGTCAACGCTTATCGATATTTGGGCATCATTAGGTAAGTTTCGGCAGATATCAAGAAACTTTCTGGCTGGTACGGTAGTCGCACCCGGCTCACTTGGTTCGGTTAATTGTAGATGGGATATCATCTCTATTTCAAGATCCGTTCCCGTCATTGATAGCCTGTTGTCATTGACTTGTAATAATAGATTCCCCAAAATTGGTAGCGTCGGGCGATTACTCAGTGGAGCGCTGACAAGATGTAAGGGTTTTATCAGTTTTTCACGATCTATAATAAATTTCATAGTATTGATTCTTTTTTAAGTTGATAATGTTCGAATTAAATTGGAATAATCTTCTTTAATTGCATTGCTTTCTTCTTTTAATTCTGCAATTTTTCTACACGCATGTAATACGGTTGTATGATCTCTTCCACCAAAGCCGTCACCAATTTCAGGTAGGCTTTTGTTAGTGAGCTCCTTGGCAAGCGCCATTGCGACTTGTCGTGGTCTTGCAACCGAACGCGAACGACGTTTAGAAAGTAAATCTGATACTTTAATTTTATAGTATTCGGCAACAGTTTTTTGAATATTTTCAATGGTAACCAGTTTTTCTTGTAGCGCCAATAGATCTTTTAAGGCATCTTTAACAAAATCAATGGTAATAGCTTTTCCCGTAAAGTTAGCATTGGCGATGACGCGATTAAGTGCACCCTCTAACTCTCGTACATTGGAACGCAGCCTTTTAGCAATAAAAAAAGCGACTTCTTCGGGTAATTTGATATGATTTTCTTCGGCTTTTTTCATTAGAATGGCAACCCGCGTTTCGAGCTCAGGGGGCTCGATGGCAATGGTTAATCCCCAACCAAAACGTGATTTTAACCGGTCTTCAACACCATCAATTTCTTTAGGGTAACGATCCGAGGTTAAAATAATTTGCTGATTGCCTTCTAATAATGAATTGAACGTATGAAAAAATTCTTCTTGCGATCGCTCTTTATTGGCAAAAAATTGAATATCATCAATAAGCAAGGCATCAACTGAACGGTAGTAATTCTTAAACTCTTCAATAGCATTATTTTGTAGCGCTTTTACCATATCTTGCACAAAGCGTTCTGAATGCATGTAAACCACTTTTGCATTGGGCTTTTCTTCCATTATTTGATTGCCTACTGCGTGTAATAAATGCGTTTTTCCTAAACCAGTAGAGCCGTATAAAAATAATGGGTTATAAGCTTTGCCGGGGTTTTCAGCTACTTGTTTTGCCGCCGCAACACCTAGTTGGTTTGATTTACCTTCAACAAAACTATTAAAAGTGTGTTTATGATTAATACCTGAACGGTAAATATGATTTTGATTTGTTTCTTTTGTTGTTTGCCAAGCTGGTAAAACATCCATTTTGCGCTGGCTACTTTGGGCTTTTTTATCTGTCGATACGGTCGAGCCAACTTCAAGAAATAATTTTAAAGAATCATCATTAAAAAGCTTATTTAGTAATTGGGATATAGTAGTTAAATATTTATTTCTTACCCAATCTAGCACAAATCTATTTGGTGCATAAATATAAAGTTTGTTATCGACCATTTCCGCTTGCAACGGGCGAATCCATAAATTGAATTCCGTTGTAGGAATTTCTTCTTGTAATTGAGAAAGGCAATCTTGCCAAATCGCGGTAGGCACGGCAACTCCTTCAATTTTTCTTACTAACAATACCGTAAAGCATTATAATCCCTTTTGTGGATAATTTGTAGATCTAAGGTGATATATATTTAGTTGTTAACAAAAAAGAGAGATAAAAAAACCCGGCTTTTAACCGGGTCTTAATGAATAACTTAAAAAAACAAAAATTAATTTGTTGAATTAGTTACTTGAACTTCTTGAACGTTACGTGCTTTAACTTCAATTTCAACACGACGATCTGGTGCTAAACATGCTTTTAAGTCAGCGCCACGAAGTGCATTACATTTAGTACCAGTTACTGGTTGAGTTTTACCTACACCATGAGCACTGATTAAGTTAGCAGGAACACCTTTAGAAATTAAGTATTTCATTACAGAATTAGCGCGTTGTTCTGATAATTTTTGGTTGTAACTATCTGAACCGATACGGTCAGTGTGGCCAATTACAACAACAGCACTTTCAGTTGGGTTAATTTTAACAAGGCTTGTTAATAAGTTGTCTAATGCTTGACGGCCTTCAGCTTTTAAGTCAGCTTTTGCATAAGCAAATAGAACATCTTCATTTAATACATAACGTTTTACTTCAGTTTTTAACTCAACTGGAGCTGGAGCAGCTGGTGCGCCTAAACGGTAAGTAATACCTAAACTTACTAGTCCTGCATCTGGAGATGCGTCAGTTTTAGTATGAATATGTTGAACATATTGGTATTCTAAACGAGTAGAGAAGTCTTCGTCGAAACGATAGTCAAGACCTAACGCATACACAGGAGATAGGTCAGTTTTTGTACCATTGTCAAGTTTGTCGCCATCTTTTACTAAACCGCCGTTTTTCCATTTAGCGATAGTTACCATTCCACCAGCACGGCCATAGATATCTAGGTTGTCAATGATAGGGTAGCTTAATTTACCAGTTAAAGATACGCCTTGGGCAGAAACTTTACTATGACCTACATCATAATTTGTGCCTGCATAATGGAAAGATCTTTTGTATTTAGCAGATCCTAACCAGTCATAACCTAATTCAAAAGCTAAATAAGGATTTGCTTGAAAACCAAGGAAAGCACCACCAGCAATATTACTACGGTTTGAAGTGCTAATACCAACGTTATCCCATACACGGACTTTATTCGCATCTAATCGATAAAGCTCTGACCAACCTAATTTAGCACCTGTATAAAAAGTGTTGTCTTCGTATGCTGCATTAGCTGCAGTAGCTGTTAAACTTGCAACTGCGATTGCTAGAGCTAGAGTAGTTTTTTTCATTTTATTGCCTCAACTTATATGTTGTTATAGACGATGTTTAGTTTCTTTTATTGTTTAAAATTCACTTCAAATAAAAAGAACAATACTTATTTTTATATAATTATGTTACCCATAATCTGTTTCATAGTATAGCATAGTTAATAGGCAGATCCATAACTAATGATGGTATAATACAAAAAAAATTTAAATAATTTTATCAAATGATTTTGTTAATTGTTATGTAAAAGTCATTAATAGTATTGGCTAATGAATTAGCCATAATAATGAAGTCAGCTTCTAGTCTTTTATCAAATTCATCTGAACCGATATCTTCATTTTCGTCTAAAATAATCGAATCAAATTTAATTCGTTTAAATGTTAAGTCATTATTAACGATAAAGCTAACACCTCTTTCATCAATAATTTTAATTTTTGTGACCCATTTGCCAGAATCAAAATGAACACGCATTTCGTCACCGGTGATCTCTTGGTTTTTGCAATTGATAATTCCATTACCTTCAAGAGGGTCTTTGAGCTCGGCTTGATCACCTAATATAAATGGTGGAAAATTCAGGTTTTCTTTAACCCAAGTCGTCATAACTTGTTCAAGTGGTTTATCAATTGATAACGGCGTTAATGCAAGCGATCCAAGCTCTTTGCGCAAAATGGCTAAAATATCTTCGGCTTGTTTAAAGCTACTACAATCAACAATAATGCGTTTATTCTGTGTATCAATCCACAACCAATAGTGATTATATTTACTAAATGCTCTTGGCATGAGATCAATCATGACTTCGTCTTTTAAGGTGGCTTTTTCGTTTTTAGTTAGTTTTCTACTGAGTGCGTGTTCTTGTTTATCGATTTTCTCTAATAACGCCTGTTTAATAACAGGGGTGGGTAATATTTTAGTTTCTTTTTTGATTCTTAATAATAAATGCCCTTGCATATCAATAATAAAAGCATCGTCATTATTATCATGATAAGGCGATACCCAACCCATTTTTGTAGTGTCTAAATTACCGCAGGGGGTAAAAAGATGCGATTTTAGTGCGTTTTCAATCGCATCTTTATTAAGTAACGTGTCATTATTGAGTTGATAAATGATGGCATTTTTAAACCAAAGCATACTTTTCTATTTCCTGAGTTTTTTGTGGTAATGATTTTATTTCACTTAAACAGCTAATAAATTAGTGCTGATATCTATTAATTAAAAATTATAAGATACACCCATATAAATCGAGGTGACAGTGTTTTTGTCAACCATTGGGCTATCAGCTGCGTCGCCAGTTAATTTATCGATATGAATACCGCCAAAAGTGGCCATATTTTCGGTAAATGAATATTGTACTGCGATTTCGGCGTAAGGTGTCAATGAGCTATTAGCATTGAAGTATCTCAATCCTGAACGAGATGATTCTTTATGCGAAATACCATAGTAATAACTATTGTGTTTACCATTAGCCCAATTTATACCAATGGTTGGTGCAACAATGAAATTGCCTTGCATATAAGGAACGGTATAATCGCTATTAACTAAAATACTATTACTTTTATTTAGCATATCAGCCCCAACGCTACTAGAAAACACTCCCCAGTTGGTTATAAGGGAATATTCTATTTCCGTCAATAATGTTGCGTGACGGCTATCAAGTTGTTTTAATTGGTGATTATCTGAATTGTGTGGTTTAAATTCATTAGATAAGTAGCGAGCACCAAGTGAAATACTTTGATCCTCAGAATGATAAACATAAATCCCTGCGGATAAATCATCGATAAAAAATAGCCCATTGTCATAATCAATATGGGGAATAGGAGAATAATGAGCACTGTAACTTTTATAAGGTGAATTTTCCCAACCAATACCAATCCCAAGGGAAGTGGGCTCAGCTAATGCGATTTGGGTAGTTCCTAATGCTATTATTGATAAAAAAGAGAGTGCATAAGGTATTTTTTTCATTTTTTGATGCCCGTATATCGTGGTTATCTATAAAAGAGAGCGCTTGTTATCCGTTCGCAGATTTTATTATCTTCTTAGTGAGTTTTTTTTATTTTGCTTATTGTCACACAATTCATACAGTAATTATACATTGTAACAGACAAATTTCTTGAATAATAATGCCACATTTTATCGTGTTTGAATATGGATTAGTGAGATAATTATGAGTAAACCAACTTTAGAAATGATTAACAGTCGTCCTGATGATGCGACATTGTTAGCGGATGAAGCTAAATATTGTTCTTTTGGCGATACCGTGCATTATGTTGAACCTCCAAAAATCTTTGATGGTTGTGAAGGTAGTTACATGTATGACAAAGAAGGCAAAGCTTTCCTTGACTTACAAATGTGGTATTCTGCGTGTAACTTTGGTTATGCTAATGAACGTTTAAATAATGTGCTTAAAAAGCAAATTGATACCTTACCACAGTGCGCTAGCCAATATTTGCATCCAACTAAAATTGAATTAGCCAAAACAATTGCCCAAGGCATGGAAAAACGCTTTGGTTATGAAGGACGAGTACATTTCAATGTGGGTGGTTCACAATGTATTGAAGACTCTTTAAAATTGGTTCGTAATGCATCTGGCGGTAAATCGTTAATGTTTGCTTTCCAAGGTGGATACCATGGCCGTACTTTAGGGGCATCATCCATTACATCAAGTTATCGTTATCGTCGTCGCTATGGTCATTTTGGCGATCGTGCTATGTTTGTTCCATTCCCATATCCTTTCCGTCGTCCGAAAGGCATGACAGCAGAAGAATATGGTGAACATTTGGTGGCTGAATTTGCGCGTTTATTTGAAACCGAATACCACGGTGTTTGGGATCCAAAAGTTGGACAAGCGGAATATGCAGCGTTTTATGCCGAACCTTTACAAGCAACAGGCGGTTATATTGTGCCTCCTCGTAATTACTTTAAAGGTCTTAAAAAAGTGTTAGATCAGTATGGTATTTTATTAGTCGTTGATGAAATCCAAATGGGCTTTTACCGTACTGGTAAACTTTGGTCAATTGAACACTTTGATGTCAAACCTGATGTTGTGGTTTTTGCTAAAGCATTAACTAATGGCCTTAATCCGCTAGGTGGTTTATGGGCACGTGAAGAATTAATTAATCCACAAGTATTCCCAGTTGGTTCAACTCACTCAACATTTGCCTCAAATCCACTTGGTACAGCAGTTGGTCTTGAAGTGTTAAAAATGACTTCTGAAACCGATTACGAAAAAATGGTCATGGACAGTGGTGCTTATTTCCTCGAAGGTTTAAAAACACTTGAGAAGAAACACAAAGAGATCGGCGAAGTTGATGGTTTAGGCTTAGCGCTTCGTGCTGAAATCTGTACAGAAGATGGCTTTACAGCTAATAAAGCCTTAGTTGATAAAATGGTTGATATTGGTATGTCAGGTGATCTTGATTGGAAAGGTACCAAAATGGGCTTAGTGCTTGATATTGGTGGTTACTATAAAAACGTGATTACCTTTGCGCCATCGTTACACATCTCTCGTCAAGAAATTGATCAGGGTATTGAACTGTTGGATCAATTAATTACTCGAGCCAAAAAAGAGCTTTAATTGTTTTATTTTCATTTTCCCGTCAATGTCTATTGGCGGGACCGCGAGTTACAGCCAATCTTATATTTAACGTTATGAAATATATCAATCAGTTAGAACCTAATGAATTAATAGACAATTTTCTAGCTCATCCTCCACAAGAATTTTCCGCATGGCTGAGTGAAGATGGTGTGCCTGTTTTTTCTGCCAAGTTTGATCTTCTTACTACTGCAGATGATGATTTCAGACATAAAATTCAAAAACTGCCTTTTTACCATAAATGGCAGCGCTATTTACAACCCAATACTTGTTTTGTTGGCGCAACTGTTTCGGAATATGCGTTACTAAATGATAAAGTGGATGCTAATCAATTAGCACAACATCTTAAAATGGCTTATGCTAAGCAATATCCTTTTTTGATTGTTAAAGATATACCTGTTGCATCGCCTTTACTGAGCGAAAAAGAAAATGATTATTCAATGCATCTTATTACGTCATTAAAAAAACAGGGGTTTATTGAAGTTGAAGGGCAGGCATTAGCTTGGCTACCGATTGATTTTGCCAATATAGATGAGGTTTTTTCACGATTTTCTTATAGCCGGCGTAAAAATTTTAGACGAAAACTAAAATCACGCCAAAAATTAACTATTAATGTGTTGCATAGTGGTGATGAGTGTTTCTATGACCAAGCGGTTTTAGATGAGTATTATCAATTATATCTTAATGTTTATCAGCAAAGTGAAATCCATTTTGACTTATTGACTAAGCCCTTTTTTACTCAGCTATTACAAAGCAAAACCCAAAATGCGCATATTGTGACTTATCACCATGATGATAAGTTGGTGGGGTACAATATTTGTTTTGTTGTGAACAATATGCTAGTTGATAAGTATATCGGTATGGTTTATCCACAGGCAAGAGAGCTCAATCTCTATTTTGTAAGTTGGTTTGTAAATCTTGAATATGCTTTGCAGCAAGGATTTAGTCATTATATTGCGGGTTGGACCGATCCTGAAGTAAAAGCATCACTCGGTGCAAAATTTACTTTTACTAAGCATCTTGTTTATATTCGCAATCCATTATTAAGAGCTGTATTACGCAGATTGATTGGTCACTTTGAAAGTGATAAGGAGAAAGTAGCATGACCTGTCCTATTATTCTCAATTTTGATAGAAGCGTGGGAGATATTTGTTATGCTCAAACGGTTGATGTTACGCAATGGCAAGATACAATTCGTTTTGGTTGCACTAAGAAACAATTTTGCCAATTTAAACAGGTATTACAGCAATCTTTACCCGAAAGCCATGGCACGGTATTAATGGGCAGTGGTGATTTTCATCATATTTCATTACTACTTATTGAACGTTTAGCAAAGCAATATTCCGCAGATAATCCGATCCAAGTTGTGATTTTTGATAATCATCCAGACAATATGCGCTATCTATTTGGTGTGCATTGTGGATCATGGGTTAGTTATGTGGCAAGTTTACCTTTTGTGAGTCATGTACATGTGCTAGGCATTACCTCCCATGATATTGGTATAGCCCATTTTTGGGAAAATAGATGGAAACCGCTGCTTCATAAAAAATTGACTTACTGGAGCCTAGATGTCAATGTCGCATGGGCAAAAAAAATTGGCTTAGGACATGCTTTTAGGCATTTTGCCACACCAGATGACCTTATTGCCAACTTCTTATCCGAACAATATCATAGCGCACAACCGGTCTATTTATCGATTGATAAAGATGTATTAAGCGAAGAAGTGATTCACACCAACTGGGATCAAGGCAAACTACAAACGTATCATCTGCTTGATACTATATCGTCAATTAAACCTAGAATTATCGGCAGTGATATTACCGGTGAACTATCAATATGGCAGCCATCTAATTGGTTTAAACGTTTGCTTAGTTCTCTTGATAAACAACCGAGCATATCGCCAAATAACCTTCTTAATTGGCAGCAAGAACAGCATCAACTTAATTTGACGCTATTAAAAGCATTAACAGTATAAATTTTTAAAAGTTTCAGGAAAGTAGGCTTAAGTATAAAATGGCCTAGCTTTCCATTATGATTGGAACTTAGGGTTAATGGTTGTGCGGATTTTGTTGAGATAATTTACTTTCTGCTAATGCCAAAAAGAGAATGCCTGAAACAATTAATATTGTACCAATTAACTTGAATAAGGTAATCGGTTCATGAAACAACCAAATTGAAACAACCATAACTGTCACAACTTCGAAGTGTGATGCGGCAAAAGCGGGTCCTACAGGGGCTTTTTTTAATAACGTCATCCAAGTAAAAAACGTCAGAATATAGCCTGCTATTGAGATATAGATCCAAGGGTTAGTAAATACGCGAATTAACCATTCAATGCTCATCTCTAACGGTTGAGCTTCAATCGCTGTTAATTTAAAACTGCATTGTGCAATTGTGTCAAAAAAGAGCAATACAGAAAAGCCAATTAAGTAAAATCTAGCCATATTAAGACATTCCTACAAAAACAACACCGGCGGTGATTAATAGCATTCCGATCAAGCGATAACTAGTCAGTAATTCTTTGAAAATAATACGGCCAACTAGCATGATAGTAATAATATTAAATGAGGCAAGTAATACCCCTTGAGAAAGAGGCACTAAAGTTAAAAAAGCTAACCATAATAAAAATTCAGCAATATACGAGGTAACGCCAATCCAAATCCACTTATTTTTTGCTAAATCTAGCCAATAGTACCAACCATCGCGATTGTTGGGTGCGATGGCTGCAAATTTAAAAGCGACTTGTCCTAAAGTATCGAAACAAATGTTACTAACCCAAAGTAAAATAACTAATGGTGACATTATGCTTTTATTCCTTCTGCTATATTATCAAAGAAAGAAGCACACTCCTTGATCACTTCGCGGCGCTGGCTATCAATGGTAATTAAATGATAGCTATCATTTAATACCACTAACTTTGTTGGTCCTGAAACTTGCTTTTCGACCAATTTGGCATTCGTTTCTATATTGGCGATATCATCGTTACCTGAATGCATAATTAAACAAGGCGAAACTACTTGGGGCAATTGCTTGCGCATCGCTTTTGCTAATAACTGCATTTCGGCAAGCGCAGGGAATGGATTTCCTGCAAGGCCTGCTGATGCAGCATCACCACTTAACATACTTTCAGAGACTACCGCACGAATGCGTTCATCTTTAAGCCCATAAGGTGGTTGTTCAATGAAAACCTGTTTTTGAAAAATCCCCAATTTTTTAAAGTAAACGAGTAAGAAAAACAGTTTTTTTGCCCAAAATGGCATACTCCAACCATCGTAACAAAATGTGGGTGCTAATACACCAACCCCTTTAATTTGTTCAGGTCTGTCTACTGCCAGTTTGAGTGCAAGTAGTGCGCCCATTGATAGTCCCGCAACAAAGATATTATCCACATGCTGCGCTAAATAATCAGCACCATCTTGCACACTTTTATACCAATCTTGCCAAGTTGTTTTACACAGATCTTCTTCCGTACCACAATGCCCCGCTAACTGGATGGCATAAACCGTAAATCCTGCTTTATGTAAACCATTGGCTAAAATTCGCATTTCATTGGGGGTACCGGTTAAGCCATGAATCAACAGTACGCCATTTTTATTACCTGGTAGAAAGTAAGATAAATCTTCGATTGTACTCATTAACGTTCCTTATTCTTTTACCATCATCACAGGAATAACCGCTTGTTGAGCTTGTTCTAATGCGGTTGTGACATCGGCAAAGCTGGTGATTTGCGTGTGTGCTATGCTATTTTTTTCGCAATAGTTAACTAACTTATCTTTAGCAAAGACAAAATCAACATTATGCGACACACAATAGTCTGACGTACCGTCACCAACATAAAGTATTTGTGGAAAATATTTTTGTTTTTTAACATGATTACATTTGCAATTACCGCTTTTTTTGATGCAGTTTTTGTTTGCATAGGGGAACTCAAGGCGCCAACTGCGCGCATTATTATGCAGTAATTTATTGGCAAAAATTGGCAACTGTTTAATACCATGACGTTTTAAAATAAACTCAATGGCATAATCAAGCCCATCGCTAACTATATGAACGGGGATGTTATTTTGTTCAGTATAATCAATAAAAGATTTAAAATCTGGATCTATTTCGATTTGTGATAAGACTTCATTAAGCTCATCTAAGCTTGCATCCATTAAGGCAATTTGTTTACTCATACATTCTTGAGAGCCAATTTCGCCATTAACCCATAATGTTTCGAGCTCATCACAACCCTCTTGACCAAAATGGCTTAGTAAGGTGTCGGTAACATCTTTTACACTAATTGTGCCATCAAAATCGCACAAGACAATTGGCGAGTGATGTTGTGTATAAGATGGATGAAAAAGAAAGTTTGTAATTGATGAAAAAGTATTCATGTTTAATGTAAAAATAGCCTATTTAAAGATATTGGCGCAAATTCTCTCATAGAGTAACTATAAACTTTGTAGGCTCTTTGTATATATTTTGTAACGAGGGAAGAATTGTCTGTATAATGAGGTATCTCTAAGTAAAAGTGGCAGTGATTAAGAACAAATAATGAGTGAACGTATATTAATCATCGAAGATGATCAGCGGTTAGCCAATTTAATTCAACTCTATTTAATTCGGCAAGGATATCATGTTGAATGGCATAATAGTGGTGCAGGTGCTGAAGAAAGAATTCAACAGCTTAATCCAGATCTGGTTATATTAGATGTGATGTTACCTGAAAAAACGGGTTTTGATATTTGTCGTGATATACGCACATGGTTTACTAACTACATCCTTATAATGACAGCTAGCGAAGATAATATTGATGAGATCGTTGGACTGGAATTGGGGGCGGATGATTATTTAGCTAAGCCCGTTGAGCCAAGATTACTGCTTGCCCGCATACGAGCCTTATTAAGACGAAAACAGATAGAAACCGACAAAGACAATCATAAAGAATTGATTGTGCCATCAAATAACAAAACGCTAATATTTGACAATTTATTCATCGATGGCGAAAACCGAAAAGTGCTCATGCAAGAGCAAGAAATTGATTTAACAACTGCTGAATTTGATCTGTTATGGTTACTTGCGCATAATGCAGGGACCATTTTATCTCGAGATGATATTTTTTCTCAGGTAAGAGGGATCGATTTTGATGGTAGCGATCGTTCTATTGATGCACGGGTGTCAAGACTTCGTCGAAAATTACTTGATGATCCAGATAATCCATCGCGCATCAAAACCGTGCGTGGTAAAGGCTATTTATTTATGCGAGAGGGAGAAAACCATTGAGCCAATTATTAGCCAAACCGCTATTTTTTAATCGCCGAATTGTATTTTATCTAGTCATTTTACTTTTGTTGCAAAGTATCATTGCTTATGGTGCTTTATTGGTTTTTGATTCATTACCTTCATCATTAACCGATATGCCTGATGATCATATTGTATTTCGAGAATCTCAACGAGGCACGGTAAACCTGATTCGTATGCAAATTAACGAGCACAAAGATCGTCCCCTTCAAGACGTGGTTAATGAATTACAACCTTATTTTGGTTACCCTATCGAAGTTTTGCCAATTAATACACCCTTACCCGATGCGGTACTTAACGAGTTACACAAACTGGACTTTTCTTATGATAGCGATAAAGAGGTCGTTTATATTGATTTAAAAGATGGCAACTTATTGCAATTAGGTCCCATTGCCATGCGAGACATTTTGGCATCCAACACCATGTCATTGACCATTTTTCTCATTATTTGGGCTGTATTTAGTGCCATCACCTTTTTTATTTTAATTTATATGGCGTTTAGCGCTGTTTGGAAAGATCTGGTTAATATCAGGCAGACCGCCGAACAACTAGGACAAGGTAATTTAAAAGCACGAACCGAAAATGTAAAAGGTTGGTTGTTTAAGCCGCTCGCTAACGTATTAAATAATATGGGCACGCATATTGAACACTTAGTAAGTACCAATCAAACGATTTCTCATGCAATGGCACATGAGCTACGTACCCCGCTTGCACGAATGCGATTTGAACTTAGTATGCTTGAAGAAGCTAACGATGAACAAGAAAAACGTCTTCTACAAAAAGGTATGAGTGATGATATTAACGAGCTTGAAACATTAATCAATGCCAGCTTGAATTATTTTAAAATGCAGCAAAGCAATATCGAGCTAAACTTAACGCGTGTAGCACTCAAAGAGTGGGGCGAAAAAGTATGCCAATCACTGGCGTTATTCAAACCGAAAGGATTTGAGCTAACTTGTAATAGCCAAGATGAACACGCCATGATTGACACCAATTTAGTTGAAACTATTGTAAAAAATCTGTTACTTAATGCGTTTAAATATGCAGCTCATAAAGCGGTTTTAAATATCACCAAACATGAAAATCGTGTTATCCTTGAGATCGATGATGATGGCGCAGGTATTCCTTTTGATGCGCGCGAAAAGATTTTTATGCCTTTTGCCAGACTTGATACTAGCCGTACACGTTCAACTGGTGGTTATGGGCTTGGTTTAGCTTATGTAAAATTAATGGCAGAATTTCATGATGGCAAAGCGTTTGTTGTCACCAGCCCGCTTGGTGGGGCTAGATTTGTGGTTTCGTTAAAATCGGGCGATGAATAGCGACTGTATTTATGTTGTAATACGGTCAAAAAGCAGTCAGTAAAGATATTGATTTTATTGAATTTTTTATTTTTGTTTTTTTAGTTAACATATGGGTTATTTTATTAAAAAACGGCATTGTTTAGCTAAAAGGCAATTTTGTCGATACAAATAGCCTGTTTTCCGTTTCAGAAATAACAAAAATTTGTTATATTCATCAACCAATACAAGAATTAATAGCAAAGCAAATATTCTTAATTTGTTTCTAATAAATATATCATCAGAGGTTTTTTATGAGCGGTTCACTACCGACAGAGACTGAAACTCGTCCGACTAATTTTATCCGCCAAATTATTGATGCGGATCTTGCTGCTGGCAAATATAAAACAACGCATACCCGCTTTCCGCCAGAGCCAAATGGCTATTTACATATTGGGCATGCTAAATCAATTTGTTTAAATTTTGGTATTGCGCAAGACTATCAGGGTAAGTGTAACTTGCGTTTTGATGATACGAATCCTGCTAAAGAAGATATAGAGTATGTTGAGTCGATTAAACAAGATGTCCGTTGGTTAGGGTTTGAATGGGATGGTGAGATTTGTTACTCATCTGACTATTTTGACCGGCTATATGATTATGCAATTGAACTCATCAATAAAGGGCTTGCTTATGTAGATGAACTGTCTGCTGATGAAATTCGTGAATATCGTGGTACTTTAACGCAACCGGGTAAAAATAGTCCTTATCGTGATCGTAGTGTTGAAGAAAACCTAGCTCTTTTTACACAAATGAAAGAAGGCAAATTCGCCGAAGGTAAAGCCTGCCTACGTGCCAAAATTGATATGGCATCGCCATTTATTGTGATGCGCGATCCGGTGTTATACCGCATCAAATTTGCCGAGCATCACCAAACAGGCAACAAATGGTGCATTTACCCAATGTACGATTTTACCCATTGTATTTCAGATGCGATCGAAAACATCACCCATTCACTTTGTACGCTTGAATTCCAAGACAATCGTCGTTTATATGATTGGGTATTAGACAATATTACGATCGAAGCGCGTCCTCATCAGTATGAATTTTCAAGATTAAATCTAGAGTATGCCATTACCTCTAAACGTAAGTTAAATCTATTAGTATCAGAAAAAATTGTTGATGGTTGGGACGATCCACGCATGCCAACGGTATCGGGTTTACGTCGTCGTGGTTATACACCTGCTTCAATTCGGGAATTTTGCCGTCGAATTGGGGTGACTAAGCAAGAAAATACTGTTGAAATGAGTACTCTTGAGTTTTGTATTCGTGAAGATCTGAACGAAAACGCACCTCGCGCAATGGCAGTGCTAGATCCAGTTAAAGTTGTGATCGAGAACTTCTCAGACACGATTGACGAAGTGCTTAGCATGCCAAATCACCCAAACCGCCCAGAATTAGGTGCTCGCGAAGTGACATTCACGCGTGAAATTTACATCGACCGAGCTGATTTTAGGGAAGAAGCTAACAAAAACTACAAGCGTTTAGTACTTGGTAAAGAAGTGCGTTTGCGTAATGCCTATGTTATTCGTGCTGATCGCGTTGAAAAAGACGCCGAAGGCAACATCCAAACAATCTATTGTAGTTAC
Organism: Gilliamella sp. Pas-s95; assembly: GCF_009795795.1. Lineage (NCBI taxonomy): Bacteria > Pseudomonadati > Pseudomonadota > Gammaproteobacteria > Orbales > Orbaceae > Gilliamella > Gilliamella sp. Pas-s95. Next base: position 81,452 of record NZ_WTFC01000006.1, read on the forward strand.
GATCCAGCCACGTTAAACAAAAATCCGGAAGATGGTCGTAAAGTGAAAGGTGTTATTCATTGGGTTTCGGCTAAATTTGCCAAACCAGCTGAAATTCGTCTGTATGATCGTTTATTTAATACGCCAACCCCAGGTGCAGCCGAGGACTTTTTATCAACCATTAATCCTAATTCATTAATTATTAAACAAGGTTTTGTTGAGCCAAGTTTACAACATGCACAAGCTGAGCATGCTTATCAATTTGAACGTGAAGGCTATTTCTGTTTAGATAATAAATATGCAACCGAAGATAAGCTTGTGTTTAACCGAACCGTGGGTTTAAGAGATAGTTGGAACGAAGCATAATTTAACTAAGTCATTCGCCGACTTATTGGGGCGGCGAATGATTGTAGTTGCCACTTCATTTACATTACTTCAATCTAATTCAATAAATTATTCTTCGTGTTTAAATAATTTTGTTTGTTGATCTAAATAGCTCAGCACATCAGGCATTCGGTGTTTGCCTGCCATTGATTGCACGCTATTAGCTGCATTTATTAGCGGTATGCCTATCGAGGTAACATATAACGGGTGCTTGCTTTGACCACGGAGAACTTCGATCAAATACTCGCTATTGCCTGAAAACGGCTTTTTAGCAACACCAATAATAGGAATGGTTTTGTTTAATGCATGATACAAATGCCCACCTAGCCCTATCTTACCTTCATCCAAATGCACATAACCATCAATCACAATACAGGTAAGTTTACTTAAATTAATTTTATCAAGCAGTGACATAATGCAAGGCAATTCACGTTGATAAAACTGACCTGACTGATAGGGCGCAACATTATCTTGATAATCTGTGATTACCTGTTCAATTGCTGAGGTTGAATCAGTCCAATGATGAAATAAAACGCCGACCGCTTTGGCGCAGTTATCAATGTAATAAACATCAATTGCAAGTATCATATTAAGTTATCTTCTATTTAAAACATTATTTATCAATGAATCAATACATTGAAACTAACTGAGTAAGATAACATAATTACTGTTATTAATTCAATGTGATAATATTCACTTCTGTATTGATTATTCTATTGATTATTATTAAATATACTTATTAAGTTTAGTTATTCCGATGGTCATAAGCCAATCCACTAAACAATACATCATTTAAAAAGTATAAGCCGTCAATCTGTTGCAAATAACTTAACTCTACCCGAACCGGTGGGTTAAACTCAGTTTTATTTCTTCTCTCATTCATTTTATTTTCCTTTTCGCCCTGTTCTAATTATTGTGATGCGTGATCCGGTGTTATACCGCATCAAATTTGCCGAGCATCACCAAACAGGCAACAAATGGTGCATTTACCCAATGTACGATTTTACCCATTGTATTTCAGATGCGATCGAAAACATCACCCATTCACTTTGTACGCTTGCATTCCAAGACAATCGTCGTTTGTGTGATTAGGTATTAGACAATATTACGATCGAAGCGCGTCCACACCAGTATGAATTTGCAAGATTAAATTTAGAGTACGCCATTAAATCTACTTTTTCCAATCCCGACAACGCTACTATCACTATCCAAAAATTGGTCAGAAAATGTATTGATTTTATTGAAGTTTTTATTTGTTGGTTTTTAGCTAAAAACCACCACTCAAAACTATTCCCCAAAGCACACACACATAAGCTGACTCATCCTTTAACAAAACTTTACAAATTTTTAACAAAAAAGGTAGCACATTATTATTCAAGCGATTATAATTTAAGCGCTTTCAAAGCAAGGGAGTGCTCATTAGTCGAGCAGTCAATTATAAAAAATTCAAATAAAACAAAAAATTACTTGACAGGATGATCGAAATGCGCTATCATACTTGGCATCTGGCATCTGGCATCTGGCCTGCCAAACCTATGCTCAAAATCTTTTTCAATTTCACCGTAGTCTAAATCAGACACAGTTCTTATTTTCATCAGCGAAGTCATTTCGCGTAGCGAAATGGACGCCGTCATCGAGGTCTTTACTGGCGATGTCTTCGGCGGGTACTTCGGCAACATCTTTGGAAACATCGTCGGAAACTGCTTTGGTCAGGTCATCGGCCACATGTTCGGTAAAATTATCGTCGATATCCAAGTGGTTATTAGGGCCGCCATTGCTATCCAAACCGAGGTTATTGTTTAAACCTTCATTGTTATCTAAATCGGCGTTGTTCTTCGTGTTGTTGTTCTTGTTGTCGTATTCACAGGGTTCTGTGGCATTAACGGCCCAGACATCAAGGGTAATAGAGGGAGGTGCGCCGTATTTTACGTTTGACGGAGGTCGAACGAGGGTAACTTCAAGGGATGACTTCGTTGCTATAACGTTGCCGGATGGTACAAGGATTACACCATCAACAAATACATCAAGTGCGACAAATCCGATAATATTACCGGCAGGGAGTACATTAGGTGATATAGGAATGTTGGTGCCGCCGGGATATATTTCACGAAATTTAAGTGACTTAGTAGCATTGGGCAATTGGGGGGATGATGATGGGGATGGTCAGGGTACAAATGGTGTAACAGCAACAGGGATAATATCGGTTTATTTCTCTGACAAGAATGGTCGTAGCGTAAGTCGTAGTGATATATTAAGTGCTTGCGACTCTCCTTATAGAGTGACATTAGATGTTACACATAGTAGTTTAACTACACAGTATGGTGTGCCTAATAGTAATACTTTTTCTAGTCAGTCTGCGACGTATTACATCAAGCCGGATTCTTCTGTTGTTTGTTACTTTGTGAGTCACGCAAGGCCGAATTTGTTCTTCGGTGGTACTGGTAATAATGTTTCTAATCTATTTGACGGTTCCATATTCGCCGGCCCAGCTAACATATGGAGTCCTACAAAGGGTTTTTTAACTCAGTCAACTGATTCATCCTCTTACGACCGAAATTTTCCTACAACGGGTGCTGATGGGTTGTATTTTGACTTAGAGATGCCTGCAGGAGTTAATGCAGGTCAGTTGACATGGTCTGTTGTCACGAATGGTGATATAACAGCTACGGTGACAAGTGTAGCAGCTAATGATAGATGGATTCCTAGTGCTGATAGGGGAAAAGTTGTCGCACGAGTTAAGTTAAGCGGTCCTAGGGCTGATGATACTCAGAAAAATTCAAGTAATCCTAGTCCGCTAGATGTCCCCTCTTTGCCACAGACATTTGAGTTAGTCGGTAGGGATGGTCGAGGTAATGAGGTTCGTTATGGATTTGTGATAAAAAGATGGTTCGTCAGTCGGGGTTTTAGTACTGTTTCTTACTCTATCCAATCCACTTGGTGTAGAAGTTTGGGTTATCGTCTTCCTAGGGTAGGAGAATTATCTAATTCAGGCAGCAGCAGTATGAATTTATCTGTTAATCATTACAAGCGTCATATAGGTTCTGGTTTTTTCACGGAGTGGGGCTACATGAGAAGCTACGCTGGTGCGGGCTTCTCCGACTACGCCCACTGGGCCTACACATCAAGTTCAGGTAGCGATGCCTACTCTGCCTCCGCGGATATCGGCGGTATCAGCTATAGCAGCCGCAACTGGGGCGCCTCAATTGCTTGCGTCGCACCTTAGTTTTTAGCGTTTAGTCCTTAATCCTTGGGCCGCGGGGGCGGTTATGGTGCCTGAGAGGACAATCTAACAAAGAAT
>NZ_WTFC01000067.1:0-1238 GCF_009795795.1 Gilliamella sp. Pas-s95
GGACAAAAAGAGTCCTGTTCAATATCGGGAGTATTATTTTCCAGCAGCTTAGTTTTTTTGTACAACTTTTGGGGTGCAGTTCAAACCCCACTAAGACTAATAGGGCCGGGAGGGGTGCGGGCATAGCAATCATTAGGGTGATGACTGGATCTCAACATAGTATTACTTATACTGCCTGAAGGAGAAATATATATCCGAGGCGAGTTGGTTCTATTATAAGTACAATATTTGCCGCTATTAAAGCCTACGCCGTAATGACTTACATTACCCCACTCATTAAATAAACCTCCTATTCCACGATGAGAAACCCTCCCGGACCTACTGGTGGTTCCTGCCAGTTCAGTTGACGTTGGAATCCTATATCCAAGAGCATCACACCAAAGTTTAATCGGGTTACTACCACCATAACCTTCTTTTACGCCTCCTCGGTGAACAAACCACCTCTTCAATACAAACCCATATTTGATTACCGCTCTACCACCACTATCTCTACCTACTAACTCAAATGTCGCAGGTAAATTTGGGCGGCCAATTGAGCTATAGCTAACAATATAATTTTGACTTCTTGCCTCTGGACCTGTTAGCGTTACACGCGTGACAACTTCTGAACCATTAGGCAGCCAGCTATCGTTTGCGGTTACCCTTGTCACTGTTGCTGTAATGCCCTCATGAGTGACAGGCGCCCAAGTGAGCTGACTTGCATCAATCCCTGCAATGTCTAAATCAAAATATAAACCATTCGCACCCGTTGTAGGAAAGTTACTATTGTAAGATGCAGGATCGGTAGACCGAGTAAGATGACCTTTTGTTGAGTCCCAAGTTGATGTATTGGCGTATTGTCCATGAAATATCAGATTCGGCCTTGCATAACAGATAGTAGGCGATGGCGGTGGAGTGATATAATAGGTTGCCGAGCTACCACTGAATGTACTGCTATTAGGTACGCCGTACTGTGTGATTAAACTCCCCGCACTACTACTTAATACGACTTTATAAGGAGCATGACAAAGACTTAAAACGGTACCACGCCCCACAGTTTGGTTGTTTTTATCGGTGATAGCAACCGATAAACTGCCTGTTGCCGTAACGCCATTTGCTCCCTGCCCATCCCCATCATCATCGCCCCAATAATGATAACTTGTCACTAAATCATTTAAACTAACAGAATTGGTTGATGGTGGCACCATCATATGAATATCAGTAAAACTTTGACCTGCGACGGGTAATACAATGGGGTT
>NZ_WTFC01000068.1:0-1181 GCF_009795795.1 Gilliamella sp. Pas-s95
ATGTCTAAAGAAAAATTTGAACGTACAAAACCCCACGTTAACGTTGGTACAATCGGCCACGTTGACCATGGTAAAACAACTTTAACTGCGGCAATTACTTCTGTACTTGCTAAAAAATACGGCGGTCAAGCTCGTGCATTCGATCAAATCGATAACGCACCAGAAGAAAAAGCACGTGGTATCACCATCAACACTTCACACGTTGAATATGACACACCAACTCGTCACTACGCACACGTAGACTGCCCGGGCCATGCTGACTATGTTAAAAACATGATCACTGGTGCGGCACAAATGGACGGTGCTATCTTAGTAGTAGCAGCAACAGATGGTCCTATGCCACAAACTCGTGAGCACATTCTTTTAGGTCGTCAAGTAGGTGTTCCTTACATCATCGTATTCTTAAACAAATGTGATATGGTTGATGACGAAGAGTTATTAGAATTAGTTGAAATGGAAGTACGTGAACTTCTATCTCAATATGATTTCCCAGGTGATGATACACCAGTTATTCGTGGTTCAGCGCTTAAAGCGTTAGAAGGCGAAGCAGCATGGGAAGACAAAATTGTTGAATTAGCTGAAGCATTAGACAGCTACATTCCAGAACCAGAGCGTGATATCGACAAACCATTCCTATTACCAATTGAAGACGTATTCTCAATTTCAGGTCGTGGTACAGTAGTAACTGGTCGTGTTGAACGCGGTGTAATCAAAGTTGGTGAAGAAGTTGAAATCGTTGGTATCAAACCAACTGCTAAAACAACTTGTACTGGTGTTGAAATGTTCCGTAAATTACTTGACGAAGGCCGTGCGGGTGAAAACGTTGGTGTATTACTACGTGGTACAAAACGTGAAGAAATCGAACGTGGTCAAGTACTTGCAAAACCAGGTTCAATCACTCCACATACTGATTTCGAATCAGAAGTGTATATCTTAAGTAAAGATGAAGGTGGTCGTCACACTCCATTCTTCAAAGGTTACCGTCCACAGTTCTACTTCCGTACAACTGACGTAACTGGTACTATCGAATTACCAGAAGGCGTAGAAATGGTAATGCCTGGTGATAACATCAAAATGACAGTATCATTAATTCACCCAATCGCGATGGCAGACGGCTTACGTTTTGCGATTCGTGAAGGTGGTCGTACTGTTGGTGCTGGTGTTGTTGCTAAAGTTATTAA
>NZ_WTFC01000069.1:0-936 GCF_009795795.1 Gilliamella sp. Pas-s95
TGGTGTTACTGGTCCTGTTGTTTGTTACTTTGTGAGTCACGCGAGGCCAAATCTTAATTATGGCACAGGCAATTACGCCGGCCCATCTAACATATGGAGTCCTACAAAGGGTTTTTTAACTCAGTCTAACGATTCTGCATCTTACGACTTAAACTTCCCAACTACAGGTGCTGATGGGTTGTATTTTGATTTGCTCATAGATGGAGTCAATGCAAGTCAGTTTACGTGGTCTCCGGTCACGCGTGGTGGTATAACGGCTACGGTGACAAATGTTACACCTAGTGATAGTTGGATTCCTGGTGTTGATAGAGGAAAAGTTGTCGCACGAGTTAAGTTAAGCGGTCCTAGGGCAAGTGGTTCTCAGATAAGTTCAAGTAGTCCTAGTCGGCTTACTCCGTTGCCATCTTTGCCACAGACCTTTGAGTTGGTAGGTAGGGATAGAGGTGGTAATGAGGTTCGTTATGGGTTTGTCTTAAAGCAGTGGTTCGTCCATCGGGGTGATAAACGGGATACTCAGTCTAACCACTCATCTTGGTGTCGTGGTTTGGGTTATCGTCTTGCTAGGGTCAGCGATTTAACCAATGCAGTCAGAACAACTAGTCCTTCTATTTCTGGCGCCTTGCCTCATTCATCTGTTAATTATTATATGCGTCACATAGGTGCAGGATTTTTCACGGAGTGGGGCAGCATGTACTTCTACGCTGATGCGGGCTTCGTCTACGACTGCTACTGGACGAGCGACGCAGCAGGTAGCTATGGGTTCATTGTCTACTCGGACAACGGCCATGTCTACAGCTACGGTGCCAGCTACGGCCGCTATGGCCTTTGTGCCGCACCTTAGTTTTTAGCGTTTATTCCTTAATCCTTGGGCCGCGGGGGCGGTTATGGAGCCTGAGAGGACAATCTAACAAAGAATAACGCCCCCGCGTAAGTTGG
>NZ_WTFC01000070.1:0-791 GCF_009795795.1 Gilliamella sp. Pas-s95
GCGAAGGTGCTAGTATAAATCACCTTTCTACTTTCTTCACTCCACCGTGTTTAAAATTGCACTTCATATTTGAATCCAGGAAACACCCAAAAAACTTTAATAAAATCAATACCTTTTCTGACCACTTTTCGGATTTAATTGCGTTATTTTTTTAACAAAAAGCAACTCACAAAAAAAACACCCAAGGCTATGTTGTATGCCTTATTTTGGCGTCAGAATGTGCCGATAACAGAGGCGGTCAGCACGCCAAACAGGGATGTTTGACGAGTCTGTGTTTTGTCTGGAACAAATTTAAACATTTGAGTATCGAGAAGATGGCCTCAAAGAGCCGAGTATCACGATGATATGAGTAATCATAGTCGATGCGTTAAGACCGAGCGACGGCATTGGTTATCGAAGGATTCATTCTGCAGCCAAAGCATGGATTCTCAGGGAATTCGCTTTAATTCCCTAACTCGGATGTGATCGCTATAGCTATTTTGACATTAAACTACAAAAGTCAGAAACCAATACACCCAATCCATCTACCAAAACAAAAAAGGATTTATTTTTCGTCAAAAAGTTGTCAGAAAAGATATTGATTTTATTGAGGTTTTTATTTGGTGTTTTTGTTTAAAAAAACACCAAAACCATTTTCCAAAACACACCAACAAAAATCTTAATCCCATTAACTTAACAAAACTTTACAATTTTTTAACAAAAAAACTAGCGCATTATTAGGGCGTGTTGATCTTTCGTGATTATTTTTTAGACGGCATGATGTGAGTTATAATAATTCTGCAAAAAACAAC
>NZ_WTFC01000071.1:0-737 GCF_009795795.1 Gilliamella sp. Pas-s95
TATTTTGATTTGGACATTGTTGGCGTGGATGCAAGTCAGTTGACGTGGTCTGTTGTCACGAATGGTAGTATAAGGGCAACGGTGAGTTGGACAAAGCCGCGTTCTGATACATTCACTGACCTAAGAGGAAGTACCGTACAAGCCGATAATTGGATTACTGATAAATCTAGTTATGTAACACGGGTAACGTTAAGTGGTCCTAGGGCGGATAGTAATCAGATAAGTTCAAATAGTCCTAGTCCTTTTAGTGTACTACCTTTGCCACAGACATTTGAGTTGGTCGGTAGGGATGGTCGAGGTCATGAGGTGAGGTATGGATTTGTGTTAAAGCAGTGGTTCGTCAATCGGGGTAATAAACGGGATACCTTGTCTAACCAATCCACTTGGTGTGGAAGTCTGGGTTATCGTTTGCCACAGATTAAGGATTTAACTAATGCGATGTGTGGTGCGCTTCCTGCTTTCCCATGCCGAAATGGCATAGATGGTTCCTTACCATCCTCATTTGATGATCATTACATGCGTCACATGGGGGCTGGTTTTTTCTCTGAGTGGGGCAGCATGAGCCGCTACGCTGATTTGGGCTTCATCGACGACGCCTATTGGACGAGTGACACTGTCGGTGCTAATGGCTTCTATGTCGGCCCGGCCTTCGGTCACGTCAGCTACTTCCTTGCTAGCTACAGTTATTGGGCTGTTTGCACCACACCTTAGTTTTTATATCTTAGTTCTTAATCCTT
>NZ_WTFC01000007.1:0-84669 GCF_009795795.1 Gilliamella sp. Pas-s95
CTAATAAAGCACTATTTGAATATATTGAAATCTATTATAATCGGATACGCCGTCATTCAGCTAATGGCTGGGTATCACCTGAACAGTATGAACAACAATATTACCAAAACGAAAAAATGATAGAGGTGGGCACTATCTAATATTTTGGCGAGGATCAAATTTTCTACTTTTTTGCTGTACTATTTTAGGGGATAGTTACAGTTTTATTTAAACGATAGAGAAAAAAATGAATAAATTATTTAGATATTGTTTATTGATAGTCACTCAGTTTTTGTTAATATTTTTGCCTGTGCTTGCTGTTTATTCTTTCATTAAGGCTCGTAAACAGAATATTAAAATTAGAGATAATTTACAACATATTGGTCAACATTATTTTCTTACTTCTTTGTTTCATCGATGGAATAAAAAGAATTGTATAATGATTCATGCAATATCTTTAGGAGAAGTTGATGCAGCAATTAATTTAATTAATTCATTTGAACCAGAATCAAATGAAAATATTATATTTACAGTAACATCTATTCAGGCTTATAAAAAACTACATAACAATAAACTGAATTTGAAAATATTATATTTTCCTTTTGATTCATTAATTCATCAAACTTTGTTCCTTAGTCACTTTCATATCAAAAAAGCAATAATTATTGAGCATGATTTTTGGCCAAACTTTCTTGCAGTAATGAATATGCCAAAGCGAGAGGTAATACTTTTAAATGGTCATATTTCAGATAAAACAATACAACGTCTTAGTAACAGATATTATAGAGAGTTAATGTTTTCGCCAATTAAAAATGCTTATGTACAAACAGATGAGCTTAGAACAAAACTGCTACATATAATGCCAGATATTAATGTGTCGGTAGTGCCTAGCTACAAACTTCCCTTAAATATTCGCGTTAATGGTGTTGAAAATATCACTTCCGAAAGGAAAGTAATAGCAATTTCTAATTTTCATCCCAATGAACTTGATACTGTTAATATTCTTTTATCTAAATTAATTCATCTTGATTATAAAATAATACTTGTGCCCAGACATATTAATTTTTTTGATGATTTTATTCAGGTACTTAAAAAGCAATATAATAATCAAGTAGAGGTTATATCGGAATGTAGCGATATTGAAAATATATTGTCAGATATTGTTTTTGTAAAAAGTTATGGAGTTTTGAATCGCATTTATTCTATGTCACACGCCTCGATTGTATTTGGTTCTTTTGACTCCTCTTTAAAAGGACATAGTTTATTTGAACCACTTCTTCATGGTGCTATGGTTTATTACGGACCCCATTTTTCTTCTCAGAAATATATGGATGAACTATTACATTCTTTTATACCAGATATACAACATGACATAAATAGTATTTTTCAGCAGATAGAAAGTCTGACGACTCAAGATAGACTTCGTATTTATAATAGTTTTGTTAAGACCGTAGAACAAGAGGCAGTTATATTAATTAATCATTTTAGGGAGATAGAAAAATGGATAAGAAGCTAGACAATTTAAGTAGTAGTTTGATTTTTGATGCTCATAAACGTTTAGGACTAAGTGTAAGAGTTCTAAGTGTTTGCATTCGCTAGTTGTGTGGCAATATCTATGTATTCAATGCTTGCCGCGATTATTGAAGGTTCAGTTTGGCTTATAATTTATTGCATTTGCTCTTTAGTTGAGCTTGTTTGTAAATGAATAGATATAGCACCTAGTCTTATACAGGCAATATCAATGCAGACGTAGTCGCTGCTAGTGAAAGCAAGTATAGCAACTTTATCTCCGTCATTTAATTGATATTGTGGATGGTAATACCATTCATTGGCGATATGTTCAACTCTATCCCATAGTTGTTGAAATGTTATTGTTTTATATTGTGGTAATAGCTTTATTGATGTTTCTTTTGTAAGTGGGTTCTCTATGTATTCATAATCCCTCTCTCCAATAGCTGGACGAGATGAGTATTTTTTCATTATGTCAGATATTATATGGATCAAACGCATAATAACTCCCGTAAATTTATTTAGAAGTTGATTTAGGAATCCAGCAAATTGCTAAAATGCAGACAATTAAAGTTAATATACTTGCTGCTAGGATTGCAATGTGCATTCCATCGACAAAAGCAAACTTTGCCTGATTGATTAATGCAATCGATAAATTCGGATAATCCAGTGTTTCATTTAATGTTCCAGCAACATTTGGTCCAGAAACTCTAAAGTAAAATGCAGCTAAAGAACCCAAGATAGTAATTCCCAATGCATTTCCTATTTCGTTACTTGTTTCTGCTAATGAAGCTGCTGCTCCGGCGTTAGCAGGAGGTACGGCTGAAATAGCTATCTCTGCGACTAGGCTAAAAGATAGTCCATATCCAACACCAGCTATAATAGATGAAATTATTACTGCAATAACTCCGTGTTCTATATTTGTAAACAATAGAATAGCTATTCCCAAGCTAAGGAAAAAATGAGTCATGACTAGAGAACTCTTTTTACCAATACGATCAGCTATTTTATTTGTTACGATACAAGTAATGATTAATACAAACGCACCAGGTAGAGCAAATAATGCAGCTGTAAAAACATCAAATCCTAGAACAGATTGAAGATAAATACCCGTTAAATAGCCCGAAGCAGACCATACGACCAAGGATAATAATCCTGTAGCAATTGCAATTGAAAAAACACGATCTTTAAATAAAGATACATTCAACAGTGGATATTTAATATGATTTTGTCTTCTGACAAACCAAATTAAACTTATGATACCAATCAAACCAATTGTGATTTGTAAAGTAGATATACCATAGGCTGCGGCGTTTTTTATTGAATAAGTGAATAATAAAATTCCTGCAAATGATAAAACTAAACTTAATATGTCTATCTTTCCATTGTTTACTTGCTTAACTTCTTTTAGAAAAATAGGTGAAAAGATCAAAAATAAAATAATTATTGGGATATTAATAAAAAATACAACTCCCCAGTCAAATTTACTTAGAAGAAGTCCACCTATTATTGGTCCAATGGCAAATCCCCCAGCAAATGTAGCAGCAAATATTCCAATTGCTTGTGCAAGCTGCTTTGGGTTCAAAAATAAGTTACTTAGAATAGCAAGCCCTGATGGCAGTAATGTAGCTCCTCCTAACCCCATAATCGCTCGACTAATAATTAACATTTCTGGACTTGATGAAAATGCAGCACAAATTGAACCAACACCAAAAGTTATTGAGCCAAATATAATTAATCGTAGTCTTCCATAATGATCTCCTATGTTTCCAAATACGACTAATAAAGAGCCAACAATAAATCCATAAATATCTAATATCCATAATGACTGATCGGCTGTAGGTAAAATTGAAGATGTAATCTTTGGCATAGCCAAATATAGTACAGAACCATCCATTGAAACCAAAAGTACTAACGCTAATATAGTTATTAACCCAAACCATGCTTTTTTATCTGCTTTCGAGTTAACACTTGAACTATATTGATTTTTTTCTGTCATAATTAATTATCCTAAGCTGATAAAGTATTTTTTGTAAAAGTTAATTCTTGATTATCAATAAGAATATTGAGTAAGCTTTTTTTAAATATAGATAGAGATTTTTTGATACTATAGTCTTTGATAGTAGCGAAATATGTTCTCTTTAAAACAAAACTAGCTCCGATCTCTTTAATTTGTTTAAATGGGATCAATGCTAATACATCATGTAGTTTATTTTGTTTATAATTGAAAGAATCAAACGAAATATCGTCAAGTGTGTCGTAAGTTGCAAAATTGCCAGTAAATACGTCGACTGTGTTGTTGTCTAATTTCGGTCTATAAACGATAGCAAATGGAGTGGGATGATCTGAAAGAATTGATTCTAAATTCTCGTTCATATTATTTAGTTTCATTTTCAAAAAAATTTAGAAAAAATGTTGCATATCATGAATTAATAATACTGATCGAGAGCAATCAATTTTCCAATTTGGTATATTTGAGAATAACTCATCTTTTTGGGGGAATGAGTAATTAATTTTTAATGGTATATATTTCATATCAACGGTCCTTTTAATTATGTTAAAAACCCAAATTGTTATATATAAAGCCATACAAGTGAGATAATTACAACTAGAGTGGCATTTTGCGAACTTTGTCGCTAAGCGACAATTGTCTGTTTATGTAATTTGTCATGAAATGACATGTTGATTATATGAAAAGTATTGCTGCTTGACAAGAATAATTAGTAAAATACTTAGATTTTCTTACATATCTAATATAGCTTTATACTGTTAGAATCGGTACCTAAAAGGTATGACATATAAGAATGAAGTACTCAATTTAAATTTTAGTGGAGCATTAATACGTGACAAAAACAAACGACTCTCTTCGAGAAAGAAAAAAAATAAAAATGCGAGAAGAGCTAGTTGAAGCCGCATTCAAGTTATTTGTACAAAAAGGGTTTGATAATACCACCATAAATGATATCGCAGATCTTGCTGATGTATCATCTAGGACGTTTTTTCGTTATTTTTCCTGTAAAGAGGATGTGGTTCTAGATTATCAGCTAGTCGAATATGATGAAATTATCACATCTTTGGAGTTTAGACCGGCAACTGAATCCATATTACTTGCATTACGAAAATCATCGGTAAATGTAACAAAATGCTGTGAAGAGGGAGCTTACGGAATAGATCCAAATAGATTTAAAACACTAAGAGATCTAATTCGGAATCATCCGTCGATTCGTGCAAAAAATAATGAAATATTACAATCCAAAAAACAACTCCTTACCGAATTAATTGCAAAAAAATTAGGGGTAAACCATTTGCATGATATGAGACCGATGATATTATCGACTCTATTAGAGTTTGTATATAGTGCTGCCTATGATATATGGAAAGAGAAAAAGGACTCTGCACCATTTTATGATGTATTAGATGAAACCTTTGTTCTTATAGAAAATGGAATGAACTATCCTTGCGTATATTAAATTCATGATGAAGGTACCGCCACAACAATTCATCAAAATGAATGAGCCTATACAAATTTTTTCTGCATTTGAAGAAACTTTTATAGATATTTATAATGCGGAGTTTTTTAATGGTATCTATGATGATAGCGTATTTAAAAAATACAATATTCCATCCATCAATAAATTACATGAAATATCCATAAAAAGAAAGGCTGAATATTTGGCTGGTAGGATTGTAACTATCCCCTAAAATAGTACAGCAAAAAAGTAGAAAATTCTCTATGATAAAAGAAAAGGGAATTTAATTATGAAAAAAATGACTGAACATCAAATCGTAGCTATTTTAAAAGAAGCTGAAGCTGGTATTCCTGTCAAGGAGCTCTGTCGTAAATTCTGGTGATTTTTTTGAGATACGAAACCTACTACGTTAAATTTAGTTTTTATTATATAAGGAGAATAAAGTGATAATTGCAGCCCTAAAGTTTAAAAAACCGATGCCTGAAATTCTTGCAAAACTGGACGAACATAATGTGTTTTTAGATAATTATTTCGCTCAAAATAAATTTTTGGCATCTGGACTTTTAGAGAGTAAAACAAGTGGTATAATTTTAGTAATGAGTGATTCGATTGAAGAAGCAAAAGATATTATGAAAAATGATCCTTTTTATATTTATGACCTCGTAGATTTTGACTACACGTTGTTTAATGCAACGAAATTATCGCCGAGTCTGTCTTCAAAATAAATCGACTTTCTTAATTTAAAAGAATTCTTTGTTTACTCGAGATTTTTAACATACCTAAAGTCCTAAGTAAATAAATTGAATAATCGATCAGTTTTATCAATTGAAATAAAAAGGTGCTTTAAAAGCACCTCTGATTGCGGTACTGTCAAGTTAACTCATCTTTTGTATAATCATACAGATGAAAACAAATAAAATCTATCAACGTCATCGTTATCCAGCAGCTATTATTAGTCATTGTGTCTGGCTCTATTATCGCTTCGCCTTAAGCTATCGCAATATTGAACTTATTATGATGCAAAAAGGCATTTCTGTTACTTATGAATCCATTCATTATTGGTGTGTTAAATTTGGAACGCTTTATGCTAAAAGTCTTAAAAAGACCAAACGGTATGGCGATGATGTTTATATCGATGAAGTTTTTTGTAAAATTAACGGTAAACGTGTTTATTTATGGCGAGCGGTAGATCAAGATAGCCAAACGATCGATGTGCTAGTTCAAGAAAAAAGGGACAGATTCGTTTAAAAGATAAAAGTGTACTAGCTCGAACTCGAAGTGTACTAAATTTGAGTACCTGTGGGTATATTTGGGTACATCTCAGTATACGAGAAACAACTAAATATTAATTAAAAATCATTAGGTTGTATATTTTAGTACAGCTTTATACATCATGAATTGGAGCGGGAAACGAGGTTCGAACTCGCGACCCCGACCTTGGCAAGGTCGTGCTCTACCAACTGAGCTATTCCCGCATAGGTAAGAAGTGGTGCCCGGGGCGAGACTTGAACTCGCACGGCCAAAAAGGCCGAGGGATTTTAAATCCCTTGTGTCTACCGATTTCACCACCCGGGCTCAAAACTGATTACTAGGAAGTAATTCGTCTTGAATGCAGTGCATTTTACCGATCTTATGATTTCAGTCAATAAAAATTTTAAATTAATCGTTTAACTGTTCAATGTTTGACTGATTATCACTTTAAATGCAGTATTTTGAATTTGAAAGGGGATGAGTAGTTTTGTTTATACGAACTTTTTGAACAAAACTACTCATATAAAAAAATGTTTAGATGGAAATATTAACCAAAAGTTATTCTTCTTCTAATAAATCGCTATGTGCTATCCATAAATATTGTAACATTGATAATAGCGTTAATACTGTTGCAATAAATAATGCTGCAAGACCTGCGTAAATAACAATGTCACAAGGGCGCCAAAGTAGCCAAGTTAGCGCTGTCATTTGTGCTATCGTTTTGATTTTACCAATAGACGAAACGGCTACATTGTTGCGTTTGCCGATTTCAGCCATCCATTCGCGTAAGGCCGATACTATAATTTCGCGCGAAACGATAATAATTGCAGGGACAGAGATCCACCATGCTTGGTAATATTGGGTAATTAAAACTAGTGCAATTGTTACCATGATTTTGTCGGCGACTGGATCTAAAAATGCGCCAAATTTAGTTGTTTGACCTAAGCGACGGGCAAGATAACCATCTAATACATCAGTCACGGCAGCAATTAAAAAAATCAATGCAGAAAAAAAACCAGACCATTTATAGGGAAACAAATAAAATGCCAACACAAAAAAAGGGATTAAAATAACTCGAAATAGTGTTAAGGCTGTTGGAAAATTAATTTTCATGTGACATAAACTCTTTTTTTATTTTATTAATCAATGCATTAGAGATTGATAAAAAACAGTCTTTTCTTAATGGTTATGTTGCCTGAAATATGTTATTTTTTCAATGTGTTATTGTTGTAAATTTAGATAAATTTTTTCAGCTAATGATTTTGATATACCTTGCACTTGAGCTATTTCGTCAATACTGGCACTTTTTAACTCTCTTAATCCGCCAAAATGTTTGAGTAGTGCTTGACGTCTTTTGGAACCAATGCCTTCAATATGCTCTAATGCACTGTCAGTAAGTTGCTTTGTCCCTTTTTTACGTTGACCTACGATAGCATGATCATGTGATGCATTTCTAATTTGTTGAATGAGCAATAGTGCAGGGGAATGGTCATCAAGGTAATATCCCGTGCCATGAGCTTCAAAAAAGAGGGTTTCTAATCCTTCTTTGCGCTCAGCGCCTTTAGCTACACCAATTAAAATAGGGTGATTTTTGTTCCAATTGACATCCAATTGTTCAAATACTTGTAGTGCTTGGTTAAGTTGTCCTTTACCGCCATCAATAAAAATAATATCAGGCACTTTTTCAGTTGGTAGCTCTTTTTTATTGTAACGGCGAGTTAATACTTGTTCCATTGCTGCATAATCGTCACCAGGTGTAATACCGGTAATATTGTAGCGTCGAAACTCAGATTTAACCGGTCCCTTATCATCAAACACAACACAAGATGCAATGGTATTTTTACCCATAAAATGGCTAATATCAAAACATTCCATTCGATTAATTTTATCAATCCCCAAAAAGGCTTTCAATGCATCGTAACGTTGTTTAATTGTTGAGTTTGCTAATAGTTTATTTTTAACCCCAGTTTGAGCATTCACAGTTGCAATATTGAGTAATTTAAGATTATCACCTTTGGGTTCATCAACCAGCTTAACTTGATGCTCAGCAATAAGTGACAGTGTCTCTTCCATTGGTTGTTTATCAGACAACGAAAAATTAAGTAAAATCTTTTTAGGGATATTTCTATTTTGATTGCCTTGCAAATAAAATTGTCCCAAAAAGGTCTCAATAACTTCTTCTAGTTCAGTATTCGATGGCACTTTAGGAAAATAAGAGCGATGTCCAAAGGTTTGACCATTTCGAATAAATAGGACATATATACAAGCCAAGCCTGATTCATAATGGAAACCAATGACATCAAGATTATCATTATTATTATATATAGCTTGCTTTTCATTAATATGTTTTATTGCTTGTAGTTGATCTCGCAAAACCGCAGCCTTTTCAAAATTGAGCTCTTTACTGGCTTTTTGCATATCTTCGGTTATTTTTTGTAGTATTTGATCTGATTGACCGGATAAAAATAACCTAACATAGTTAACTTGCTCTAAATAGTCTTCATCACTGACTAAACCTGGAACACAAGGACCTAAACAACGTTTAATTTGATATTGCAAACAGGGACGAGTTCGATTTCGATAGGTTGTATTTAAACACTGTCTTATTGGAAACGTTTTTTGCAATAGTGTTAATATCTGTTTAACTGCATAACCATTAGGATAAGGACCAAAAAATTCATCTTTTTTACGATTAATTGCTCCACGATAAAGGGATAGTTGAGGATGCCTCTCTTTGCTTAGTTTTATAAATGGGTAGCTTTTATCATCCTTTAAAAGCACATTATATCGTGGCTGATGTTTTTTGATGTATGTCTGTTCAAGTAGCAGGGCTTCAGTTTCAGTATTGGTAATTGTAAATTCAACATGATGGATATGGCTAACAAGCATATCTGTTTTTAGTGTTTTTTTACTGCTATCAAAATAGCTTTTTAAGCGATTATTGAGATCTTTGGCTTTGCCCACATAAATAATCGTCTCTTTATCATTAAACATCTGATAAATTCCCGGTTTATGTGGGACTGTTTTCAAAAAGGATGTTGAATCAAATTGGCTCATATTAGTTTTCGAATGTGAGGGCTTTTTTCTCTATAACTCTCATAATGGTGCTCAGTAAGCCATTTATCAAGAGGTATATTAGCCCTGCAACCACAAAAATAGAAAAATCATAATAATCACCATTTAATTGATTGCTATATCCCATAATATCCATCACTTGAATCATTGATACTAAGGCCGTGCCTTTAATCACAAAAATGACTTCATTTGAATAAGTTGAAAGAGCTCGTTTTAATGCATATGGCATGACAACTTTTAATGTTTGTTTTTTATTCATACCAAGTGCTTGACAAGCTTGCCATTGTCCTTGAGGTAAAGATTTTAGTGCACCATAAAAAATTTGTGTTGTGTAAGCTGCACTATTAAGTGTTAAGGCTAAGTATGCACAAAACCAAGATGATGAAATAAGTTCATAAAGGGCAGGCATTTTACTTAACGTATCACTAAATTGCGAAGGTCCGTAATAAATTAAAAATAGTTGCACAAGCAGTGGTGAACCCGTAAATATAATAATATAAGTACGAATAACTTTAGTTAATACATTTGAATTTAATGATAATAAACATGCTAAGACGATTGCCAGTAATCCTGCCGATAGAATTCCCAAAATACCTAAGCTTAAAGTATTAGGTAGACCTTGTAGTATGATTTTAAAGTAATAAATAAAATTATCAGACATAATACGACCTTATTAACTTTTTGCTGATGTTGGTTGTTCAAAATAAGTTGAACGTTTTTCTATTCTGGATATTATTTTTTGGCTTATAATTGAAATGATTAGATAAATAATCATTGCAATCACATACCATAAAAAAGGTTGGTTGGTCCGAGCAATAATGGTTTTAGTTTGCATCATTAAGTCATTAATTGCAATTGTCGAAACTAATGCTGTATCTTTTAACAAAATTAACCACTGATTACTTAATCCAGGTAAAGCATGACGCCACATTTGTGGTATGATAATGCGAAACAATGTACGAGATTTATTTAGTCCAAGTACTTGAGCCGCCTGTTTTTGTCCATTTGGAATTGACTTAAATGCACCACGAAGCGTTTGTGATGCATAGACTGCATATAATAGTGAAAGTGCAGCTACACCACATAAAAATGGGTTAATATTAAAATCTTGAATATCTAGTTGTATTGTCAATGAGGTAAAGTAAAGATTAACTGTAAAACCATCATTTAATAATATGAGTAATAAGGGTAATCCGTTATAAATGGCGACGACAATTAATAGTTCAGGTAAAGCACGAATCGTTAAATTAAATAGAGACATTAACCATGCAACAGGTTTGAATGGAGCCGATTCTAATAGTGTAAAAACAAAGGCAAAAAATATGCCTATAATTAGCGATACTAAAGCTAATGATAATGTGATTGATGTAGCTTGCATTAATGGCAAGATATATCCATTCATCAAAGATAGAACCCAATTTGTTCCATTTGTTAGAAAGTCTGACATAAAAAAACCGTTGTTAAATTAACGTTGTTGAATTAAAAAATAAACTCGCCGCAAAATATGCGGCGAGATCATAGCGAAGTCGAGTTTTACTGTTTAATAATTATTTATTAAACCATTTTTTATAAATAACATCTAATTCACCATTTGCTTTGAGTTTATCCAGAGCTTGGTTAAATTGATTTAGTAATTGATCATTGCCTTTACGAACTGCAATACCTAAACCTTCACCAAAAAATTCATGATCAGTGATTTTATCACTTAATGGTACAATATCAGAATCTTTACCTAGCCATTCACCTGCGACAATTGAACTTGATACGATTGCATCAATTCGTTTTGCTTTTAGATCTAAAAAAGCAAATTGATAACTATCGTAACTGACTTGTTTAATATCTGGAAATTTCTCATTCAGATATTTTGGATAAGTTGTTCCTTTTTGAAGGCCTACAGTTTTACCTTTTAATTGCTCAAGGTCAGTTAATGTATCTTTTAATGTAATGAATTGAATTGAGCTATCATCATAATAAATTTTGGTAAAATCAACCTGCTTTTTACGTTCTGCTGTAATGTCAATTCCAGCTATAGCAGCATCAATTCGGCGTGTTTTTAAACTAGGAATTAAGCCATCAAATGATTGATTGACAATTTTGCATGAGGCTTTTATCTCATCACAAATTTTATTAATCACATCAATATCGAAACCAATGATTTCATTTTTTTCATTAGTAAATTCAAAAGGCGCATAAGTTGCTTCTGTGCCGATTGTTAAAGTGTCTGTTGCTTGAGCTACAAACGCTGTTCCTGCAAGAAAAATGGCTAGTAACGTTTTTTTCATATATCCACCTAAATTTATTTTAATTAATGTGACAAATAAGCTTTAAACTCTTCAGTTTGAGGATGAGCAAAACATTCTAACTGCCCTTGCTCAATAATCTTACCGTGCTCCATATAAATGACTTGTGAAGCAACTTTACGAGCAAAATCGACTTCGTGAGTAACAATAATTTGTGTAATTCCCGTTTCAGAAAGTTCATTAATAATTTCAGCAATTTGTGATGTGATCGCAGGATCTAATGCTGCTGTTGGTTCATCAAATAATAATATTTGAGGTTCCATCATTAATGCTCTAGCAATAGCAACACGCTGCTGTTGACCGCCTGAAAGATGAAGCGGATAACGCTTTGCCATATCATCAATTTGTAATCTGTTTAAAATAGCCATTGCTTTATCGTTAGCTTCTTTTTTAGATAACTTTAATATTTGGCAAGGTGCTTCAGTTAAGTTTTCTAACACCGTCAAATGTGGCCATAAATTGTAGTTTTGAAATACCATTCCTACATTTTTACGAAGATGACGAATTGTTGATTCACTGATTTTTTCAGAAAAATCAAAATGTGAATTGGCAATAGTCATCTGTCCTGATGCGGGTATTTCAAGTAAATTAAAAACTTTTAATAAAGAGCTTTTTCCAGCGCCACTCTGACCAAGTAATACAATAGTCTCACCAAGTGGATAGCAGAGAGAAACATCATTTAAGGCCTGGTGTTTACCATAAAAACAGTTAATATGGTTTAATTCAATATTCATTGTTAGTTATACATTTTTTTAAAACAATAATTGATTAAATATTACATTTTTTTGCATAATAATGCAATCCAATTTATTAGACTATTAGTTTTTTTGCTCTGTTTTTATGCTTAAACACAACTTTCTTGAAATTTTTTTAACAGAATTTTTCTTTCTAAGAATGTTTATTGAACAGTAGAAAGGATCGGAATTACGGGACCAAGGTATTTAGGTTCTTTTTTTAGAACGTAAAGATCAATAAAAGCGCCAACACGAGCAAACATTTCACGAATGCGAACTAGCTTCATGCTTTTAGGGGAAGGTACGGCAAAACATTGTGCTTGTATGCCTTGTGCAAGAGCAATAAAAATTGCTCGTTCACAATGAAATTCTTGAGTGATGATAGTAAAATCATTTGCATCAAAAACTTTATTCGCTCGAATAATTGAGTCAAAAGTACGGAATCCTGCATAATCTAAAACAATTGAATCACTAGGAATCCCTGCTTTGACTAAGTCCTTTTTCATGGTGATGGGTTCGTTGTAACTTAAAAGAGCGTTATCACCACTTAGTAATAGATAATCAACTTTATTTTGCCAATAAAGATTGATTGCGCCATCAATACGATTGCGATAAAAATCATTTAAACCACCACCTCGAACATATTTTGAGGTGCCAAGAACAACACCAATCGCTCGATAGGGGAGTTTGTTTTCGTCATGGTAAATATAAGGTGCAGTTTTATAACTGATCCAATAATCTAAACTGACAATTGCAATCATTGAAATTAAGCTGAAACTAGCAATACAAGCAATAAGCTTTTTTAATTTCATGCTAAAACCAGTTAAAAATAAGTACCATTATTGGAAATAAAAACGGAGCTGTCAACGATGTCATGACACCACATAAAACTAATGATAACGAACTATACGCACCTTCATTATAATCCACCTCAATACAACGAGCAGTACCGACTGCATGTGATACAGCACCAATAGACAATCCTCTTGCAGGTGCTGACTTTATTTTTGCTAAATTTAATATTTGGTGCCCAAATATACCACCTAGTGTACCAACAAATATTACACATAATGCAGCTATCGATGGAACACCGCCTTGGCTACCTGCAATTGTGACCGCAATGGCTGTAGTAACTGATTTTGGTAGTACTGATGCAGCAATTTCGATATTTCCTCCTAACCAGAATACAATACAAACACCAGTTATCATTGATGCAAGTGAAGCGGTAAACGTAATAATCATTATTGATTTCCATCGCGCTTTAATTTGTGGAATAAGTTCATATAAAGGATAGGCTAAGGCAACAACAGAATAAGGTAATAACTCATTAATGATTTGCACGTTACGGACGTATTTGGTGTAATTCGTTTTAGTTATTAGCAAAATTGGGATTAAAACAATAACCGTAATTACTAAGGGATTAAATAGCGGATTTTTTATTTTAAACGACATCCTTCGAACAATGAGAAAAACACAAAGCGTTAATGGCAGCATCCATATCATGGCTGATTATCCTCATTTTTTTGTGATTCAATTGAATTTTGGGGGACTGTTTTATGAAAATATTCTGTTAAAAAAGCGGTAAAAAGTAATACGACAAGAGTACCACCAACACAGCCAAATATAATTGGAATCCAATTTTGCAGTAAAAGAGAATAATTATCCATAATCCCCATAGCAGCAGGAACGAAAAGTAATGTCATATAGCGCATAAAAAGATTACAACTATTTTTAATCCAACAAGTGGGAATTAACTGAAAAGCTAATAAAAAAAATAGGATTAGTAGTCCAATAATACTACCAGGAATCATTATTGGTAATAATTTAGAAATTATATTACCCGCCCATAAACAGAGAGTTAAAACAAGTAAACCTCGACCATAACTAAAAGCAGTATAGTAGAAAGAATAAAGTCGATGTTTGATTGTGGCGTGCTTAGCTAAAAAATGTTTCATTATGTAAATGCTAATTATCTTAATCTTTAATTATGATGATTACGCCTACGTTAGAGTAGACTATATTTACCTATATAATACGCCCGCCAAGATTAATTATCCAACTAAATAATGGCAATAGTTATAAAGTTCTTTAATTATTGTTAATTTTGTGGGGTTTTGAATATAAGTTTCGGCAAGTCTTTCTAATGTTAATAAGTAATCTTGTACTTTTGATGTATTGAGTTTATCGCGACAATAATCTAGCCAGATTATTTGTTCTTGTTCTGTTAGTGTTTGTGGATAATTCCGTGCTTTGTATCTAAAAAATAGGGTTGCTAAGCGAGGATCATCAAACGTTAGTGATAAAGTATCTAATAAATTAATTGGTGTTGTTCTAATCGTTTCACAACGTAAATTATCTTGTTTATTTAAAAAGCCAGCATATATTTGAGCATCGACATCAGGGGGAGGTGAGTAATTATCACCTATTATGAATAATTCTCTCATTTTATTTTGTAATATTTTTTGGTTCAGCAATAATTTTTGTTGATTGATTAAACAGTGGTTTACATCAAAATTAAACCTTTTTGCATTTTCAGGTAGTAGTGTTTTTATCGGGGCTACAATAGGGCACTTATTCATATGAATTAGTTTTAAAGGAATCCGTGATTCATTAAGCTCAAGATCTTCTGTTTTGGTATAAAGCTTTTCTTTAATTTTTTCTACAGGCAAATCAATAATTGAATTGATATCACCAGTTAAATCACAAACAATTACAGCGTTATTTTGTAATGGATGCCAAGCTATAGGGCAAACTAATGACATATTACCGCGATAGCTACCAAGCATACCGGATACGTGAACAATGGGGGTCATATTAACGGTATCAATAAGTTCTGCTACTTTATTTTTATTGCGTAATGTAAAAAAATAATTGAAAAGCTTAGGTTGTTTTTCTTTTATTAATTTGGCCATTGCAATAGTTGCATAAACATCAGACATTGCATCATGCGCATGTTCGTGCTTGATATTGTTCGCTTTTGATAAATGCTCTAAACGAAAGCTTGGTAGATTTTCATCATTGATTGGCCAATTAATTCCTTCTGGTCTTAGTGCATAACAAGCTCGAACTACATCAAGAAGATCCCATCTAGAATTTCCATTTTTCCAACTATAAGCATAAGGATCATAAAAATTACGATATAAAATATTACGTGTTACTTCATCGTCAAAACGAATGTTGTTATAGCCTAAAATACACGTATTGGGCACACTAAATTCTTGATGGATTAGGCGAGTAAATTCTGCTTCACAAACACCTTTTTGATTGGCTTCTTGCGGGGTAATCCCTGTAATTAGTACAGCTTCTGGGCTAGGTAAATAATCTTGAGCTTGTGAACAATATATAACTAATGGTTCTTCAATAATATTAAAATCTTTATCAGTTCTGATTCCAGCAAACTGTGCTGGCCTATCTAAAGATGGGTTAACGCCAAAAGTCTCATAATCGTGGAAGTAAAAAGTCTGTTGTTCTTGATCGTTTTTCATTGTTTGATTTTGCTCGTAATTATTTTACTTTATTCCCGAAGCTGTTATGTTCATTCTTGAATACAGATATGGTATTAAGAGGATTTTACCTGAATATTCGATTCTAGAAGACCTTACTTTATTTTTTATTAGTTGGTAGGCACACTTTCGATAATATTTGCTAGCTTTTCAAGTGTTAGTCTTAAAAATTTGGGCATGGTTTCTAATTCAATTGAGTCCATAAGGTTTTTTACATAAAGCCCCAATTCAGTATCTCCTTCAACAATTAAGCGGCGTTGAAAAAATAGGGTGTCGGGATCTTGACGTCTAGTTGCTATCATAATTAAATCATTAGCATTAGCGATAAAACTCACATCAGAAATTTCTTCTCGACTAACAACTAATTTATTTTCGATCAGGCTTACAAACCAGATAAGTCCTAGATCTGTAACTTCAATTTTAAGCCAACGATTTTCTAAAAAATCGAGATCACCATCCTCTAGAGAATGTTTAAATTGTAGCTGTAATAATTGTTCTATGGCTTGCTTTTTGATACTAAAAGGAATGCATCGTAAGGTAAGCCCCAAAACATGGGGCGCATTATTGACAAATTGTGAATGAATCTTGTTTAAAATTTGGCTTTTTTCTCCAATCATTTATGCATCCCCAGAAATCATTTTTTCATAAATATCCAAGTCGGTATTCAAATGCTCAAAAACCTCTTCACTAACCTCATTACGAACTTTCATTTGTAAAAGGGCTGTACGTTCTGCACCTATAGCAACTAAACGCATACGTCTTTCTAGATTTTCTGCTTCAAGTGCTTTTTGTTCTAAATCTTTAAGGCCCGTTCTACGTCTTAATGAACCGATAACACGTGAGCCAACTTCATGAATGATTTCTTGATCTACTCGGTCTTCAGCTGTTTCTTGCAATAAATTATTTTGCATTTTTTCCAAGCTAACAATTGCTTCTTCAGCCATATGACCTTTTACAGTTAAAATTTCATTGGTTTGTTCTGAATTATCTAAAATAACACTACCTCTTAATAAGATAGGCAATATAATTACTGCAACAATCAATGAAATTAAAATAATACCGGTTGCAATAAAAACAAGTTGATAACGACCGCCAATTGTCATTGGAATAGACAATACACCAGCTAAAGTGATGGCACCTCGAACTCCTGCAAATGTTGAAATAAGCAGGTCTCGGTTTGAATAGGATCTGAATGCAAGAGGTCGTTTGGTTCCAAATGGCATTATAGGCATATGCTTCATTGCCCATAACCAAGCAAATCGAGTTCCCATTAATACTGCAAAAACAAATAGAACAATTAAACATAATTGCCATACTTCAATCGATGTGTCGATCTGGTTTTCAGCAAAAGTATTGTGAAGAATACTTGGCAATTGAATACCTAATAAAACGAATACAAAACCATTAAAAACAAATGTTAACATTGACCATGTGCTATCTGATTGTAACCGTGCAGTTAAAGGTGCATTTCGCATCATACCAGAATGATTAACCGTCATACCAGCACTTACTGCAGCCAAAATACCAGAACAATGACATTCCTCAGCAATAATATAAGCGGCAAACGGAAGTAAGAATAATAATACGATTTAGATTGCAGGGTCATTGTGAGTCAGCTGATTTATTTTACGCAAAATACGTGCATATAACCAAGTAAATAAAACGCCAATAGTCAAGCCACCAATAGCAACTATAAAAAATTGTACGCTAATATCAAAGATGTTAAATACTGCATCACCAACTGCAATAGCAATAGCAAAATTCAAAGACACCAAACCTGAAGCATCATTCATTAATGCTTCACCTTCAATGATTTCCATCTTTTCTTTTTCAATACGCCCTTTACCAACAATTCCACTTAATGCAACAGCATCAGTTGGAGATAACACCGCAGCTAAAGCTAAACCTGCAGCTAATTCAACATTTGGTAATATCCAATGAAGAATATAACCTAATGCTATAATAGAGATAACAACTAAAACTAAAGCCAATCCTACAATTTCTCTACCATTGTATATGAAATCTTTTACTGATGTTTTACGGCCATCAGCAAAAAGTAAAGGTGGAATAAATAAAACAAGAAATAGTTTTGGATCAAATTCTACATAAACGTTAAACGCCGCCAATATGCAACCTAATAATATTTGCATTAACGGTAGTGGAATTTGAATTGGTAACATTTTAACAACGACACCAGAAAGTGATACAATTAACACTAGAAGTAAAATTATTGAAAAAAGTTCCATAGCTTGTCTTTTATTTATCCTATAATCCTATTGTTTGCATTGATTATATCGGATCTTTAGTTAAATTTCAGGTGAAAATTTCATAGAATTATTTAAATTTTGGTCAAATGCAATTATTAATCAAAAAATAATGATGTAATTAAAAGGCATTTTGAATGGAAAATTGGCAAAGAGCATTTATACTACATACCCGATCTTATACAGAAAGCAGTTTATTAGCCGATCTTTTCGTTGAAAATGTCGGAAAGGTAACAGTATTAGCAAAAGGGGCTAGAAGAAAGAGTTCAGCATTGAAAGGCATGTTACAACCTTTTACTCCACTTATTGTACAATATTCAGGCCAAGGTGAAATAAAAACATTGCGGCAAGTTGAAGCTATGTCGCTGGCATTGCCGTTGGTATCTGTTTTCTTATATAGCGCATTTTATTTAAATGAATTATTACATCGAGTTTTAGTTGCAGAAACTGAAATACCAACTCTTTTTGATGACTATTTAAAAAGTTTACAACAACTAGCTCAACAAGTACCAGCTGAAAATGTATTGCGAACATTTGAATTATCGTTATTAGAAAATTTAGGTTATCACATTGATTTTTTCCATTGTTATATCACTGGTGATGATGTTGTCAAATCTATGTATTATCAATATCAATCAGAAAAAGGTTTTATGAGCAGTTTATTGCAAAATAGTACTAGTTTTACAGGTGAACAAGTTTTGGCTTTAGGAAAACGTCAATTTAATAATGAAAATACGTTAAAAGCAGCTAAGCGTTTTACTAGAATGGCTTTAAAACCTTATGTAGGGCCTAAACCTTTTAAAAGCAGAGAGTTATTTCTAAAAATTTAGGTTCTTAAATTATTAAAAATAACTTTTAGTTAAACTTTATTAGAAACTTGATTAATTAATATATCAAGCTGATTTGCAAATTTTTCTCGGTCTTTATTGCTAAACATAGTTGGGCCTTTAGACTGTATACCACTGGCACGCATAGTTTCCATAAAATCTCGCATAGTTAATCGTTCTTTAATTGTATCAAGCGTATACTTTTCACCTCTAGGCGTAAGTACGAAAGCACCTTTATTTAAAACATCTGAAGCAAGCGGAATGTCAGATGTAATAACTAAATCATTTGTTTTGACTAACTCAATAATTTTATTGTCTGCAATATCAAATCCTTTTTCAACTTGTAGAGTTTTAATATAAGGTGATAAAGGGATTGTTAATCGCTGGTTAGCAATCAATGTTGTATAAATTGCTTTTCGATTAGCTACACGATATAAAATTTCTTTAATAGGAGAAGGGCATGCATCAGCATCAATCCAAATATTCATAGCAGTTATATTTATATTATTAATAGCTAGCAATTATAACTATTATTCTAAAAAACAACTATTTATTTTTATCAAATATTTAGATGAATATGCCTTTTAGTTTTTTTTTGAATTTATTTAGAGTGATATAATAGTTATTTTTCTATTCAAAATCCTGGTGATAAGTGGTAGTATATCTGGTCTATTTTTTATGTACGCAAGTGCGCTTTCGTGTGGCGCACCACTGTTATAAGGATTTATTATGCCAATTATTACTCTTCCTGACGGAAGTCAACGTCAATTTGATAAACCTGTTACTGTTTTAGATGTTGCACAAAGTATTGGTGCAGGGCTAGCGAAAGCTTGTATAGCTGGGCGTGTAAATGGTGAGCGTAAAGATGCCTGTGATATTATTGATCAGGACGCAACATTAGCCATCATTACCACTAAAGATGAAGATGGACTTGAAATTATTCGCCATTCTTGTGCTCATTTATTAGGTCATGCTATTAAACAGCTATGGCCTGATACACAAATGGCAATCGGTCCAACAATTGATAATGGCTTTTACTATGATGTTGATTTAGAGCGCTCTCTAACGCAGGAGGATCTTGATGCATTAGAAAAACGGATGCATGAATTGGCTAAAAAAGATTATGAAGTAAAGAAAGAAATAGTTAGTTGGGAACAAGCTCGAGAAGTATTTTGGGAGCGACGTGAACCATATAAAATTGCTATCTTGGATGAGAATATCTCTAAAGATTCAAAACCAGCTCTTTATCACCATGAAGAATATATTGATATGTGTCGTGGACCTCATGTACCTAATATGCGTTTTTGCCACCATTTTAAATTGCAAAAAGTTGCAGGTGCTTATTGGCGTGGTAATAGTGACAATAAAATGTTACAACGTATTTATGGGACAGCATGGGCAGATAAAAAACAACTTGATAGCTATCTACAATTTTTAGAAGAAGCGGCTAAACGTGATCACCGTAAAATAGGTAAACAGCTCGATCTTTATCATATGCAAGAAGAAGCACCGGGTATGGTATTTTGGCATAATGATGGATGGATTATTTTCCGTGAACTAGAGGTTTTTGTTCGTACAAAATTGAAAGAGTACGATTATCAGGAAGTAAAAGGTCCATTTATGATGGATCGTGTTTTGTGGGAAAAAACAGGACATTGGGGTAATTATAAAGAGTTAATGTTTGTCACTTCATCTGAAAATCGTGAATATTGCATTAAACCAATGAACTGCCCAGGACACGTGCAAATTTTTAATCAAGGTTTAAAATCTTATCGTGATTTACCATTACGTATGGCGGAATTTGGTAGTTGTCATCGAAACGAGCCATCAGGATCTTTACACGGATTAATGCGTGTTCGAGGTTTTACCCAAGATGATGCACATATTTTCTGTACTGAGGACCAAATTCGCAGTGAAGTAAACAGCTGTATCAAAATGGTTTATGATACTTATAGTACTTTCGGCTTTAATGATATTACTGTTAAGTTATCTACTCGCCCTGAAAAACGCATTGGTAAAGATGAAACATGGGATCTTGCAGAAAAAGATTTGGCTGAATGTTTAACAGAAAATGGTATTGAATTTGAATATCTACCTGGTGAAGGTGCCTTTTATGGTCCAAAAATCGAGTTTACCCTACATGATTGTTTAGGTCGCGCATGGCAATGTGGTACAGTTCAGCTAGACTTTATGCTGCCAGAACGTTTAGATGCAACTTATGTTGGTGAAGACAACGAACGTCATGTTCCAGTTATGATTCATAGAGCTATTTTAGGTTCAATGGAGCGCTTTATGGGAATTTTAACAGAGAACTGTGCAGGATTTTTCCCTACATGGCTTGCTCCATTGCAAGTTGCAGTAATTAATATTACCGATAATCAAGCTGAATATGCAAAACAATTAACCGCACAACTACAAAAAGTTGGGATTAGAGCAAAAGCGGACTTGAGAAATGAAAAAATAGGGTTTAAAATTCGCGAGCATACTCTTAAACGTGTTCCTTATATGTTTGTTTGTGGAGACAAAGAAATGGAATCAGGAACAATTTCAGTTCGAACTCGTCAAGGTAAAGATCTTGGTAGCTTTGAAGTGAAACATGTTATAGAATTGTTGCTTAACGAAATTCATAGTCGTTCATTAGAACAAATGAATTAATGATAAATTAATTTGGAGGAATGAGATATTAAAGTCAGTAAACGAATTCAGTCAACACGAGCACATAAGATCAACGATGAAATTACCGCTCGTGAGGTGAGATTAACCGGCGTCGATGGTGAGCAGCTCGGTATAGTAAGCTTAGATGAAGCTTTAAAACAAGCTGAAGAAGCAACTTTAGATTTAGTTGAAATAAGCCCTAATGCAGAGCCACCTGTTTGTCGAATTATGGATTATGGCAAGTTCCTCTATGAAAAGAGTAAAGCAACAAAAGAACAGAAGAAAAAGCAAAAGGTTGTTCAGGTTAAGGAAATTAAGTTCCGACCTGGTACAGACGAAGGCGACTATCAGGTAAAACTCCGCAGCCTGATTCGCTTTCTTGAAGATGGCGATAAAGCCAAGGTCACACTACGTTTTCGTGGTCGTGAAATGGCTCACCAACAGTTAGGTTCTGAAATGCTTGATCGCATTAAAGAAGATTTAGCTGATTTGGCGATAATTGAATCTTATCCAACTAAGATTGAAGGCCGCCAAATGATCATGGTGCTTGCGCCGAAGAAAAAGTAATGGTTCTACAAGTGAATTTTTAATTTATTGAAAATTACACCATTATTTTATTTTTATTAACAATGCGAAGTGGAAATTAATAAAATGCCTAAAATTAAAACTGTAAGAGGCGCAGCAAAGCGCTTTAAAAAAACAGCTTCTGGCGGCTTTAAGCATAAACAAGCTAACAAAAGCCATATCTTAACTAAAAAATCAACCAAACGTAAACGTCATTTACGTGGTTTGACAACTGTGTCAAAAGGCGATTTAGGTTTAGTTACTGCGTGTGTTCCATACGCTTAATTCATGGTTAATTATTTAGAGGATATAGTTTATGGCTCGTGTTAAACGTGGTGTTATTGCTCGTGCACGTCACAAGAAAATTTTAAAACAAGCAAAAGGTTATTATGGTGCTCGTTCACGTGTATATCGTGTTGCATTCCAAGCTGTAATCAAAGCTGGACAATATGCTTACCGTGACCGTCGTCAACGTAAGCGTCAATTCCGTCAATTATGGATTGTACGTATCAATGCTGCAGCACGTCAATGTGGTCTTTCATATAGTCGTTTTATCAATGGTCTAAAGAAAGCTTCAATTGAAATAGATCGTAAGATTCTTGCTGATATTGCTGTATTTGACAAAAATGCATTTGCTGCATTAGTCGAAAAAGCTAAAGCTGCACTGTAATAAGCTTTATAAGAGCCGAGTTATCTCGGCTTTTATCATTTTAAGTTTTAATTTTTTATTATAAAGAGTAATTTGATTATGAATTTAGTTATTTTTTGTTTGTTTTTTGGTTTCTTTAGTAATACTAATTCGTGAGGCAAAGAAAAAACAAAAAATGATTATAAAAGCCTCAAAGAGAGGCTTTTTTTATGTAATGAACAATAAGCAGGAGAACTGTATGTCTCAATTAGTTGAACTGGTAAATAATGCCAAATCCGCTATTGAAAGTGCTAATGACATTAATACGATCGAACAAATTCGTGTAGAATATTTTGGTAAAAAAGGCTATTTTACAATACAAATGGCTTCATTACGTGATGTTCCTGCCGATGAACGTCCAGCTGTCGGTCAAAAAATCAATGATGCAAAACAAGAAGTCATTGAAATATTAAATCAAAAGCGCAATCTTTTAGAGCGTCAGGCTCTTGATGCAAAACTAGCTAATGAAACAATTGATATTACGTTACCAGGAAAGTCACTTGAATTAGGTGGACTACATCCAGTCACAAAAACAATTAATCGATTAGTCGACTTCTTTGGTGAACTTGGTTTTGTTGTTGAAACTGGTCCAGAAATTGAAGATGACTACCATAATTTTGATGCACTGAATATTCCTGCTCACCATCCTGCCCGTGCTGATCACGATACATTTTGGTTTGACGCAAAACGACTATTAAGAACACAAACCTCAACCGTACAAATTCGCACAATGGAAAATCAAAAACCTCCAATCCGAATCATAGCTCCAGGAAGAACTTATCGTAATGATTACGATCAAACTCACACGCCAATGTTTCACCAAATGGAAGGTTTACTAGTTGATAAAAATATCAGTTTTACTCATTTAAAAGGGCTATTACACGATTTTTTACATTGCTTCTTTGAAGATGATATGGAAATCCGTTTTAGACCCGGTTATTTTCCATTTACAGAACCTTCAGCTGAAGTTGATATTAAAGCTAAAAATGGCAAATGGTTAGAAGTACTAGGTTGCGGAATGGTTCATCCTAATGTACTACGTAATGTGGGTATTGATCCTGAAGTATATAGTGGTTTTGCTTTTGGGATGGGGATAGAACGATTAACTATGTTACGTTACGGTGTCACTGATTTACGTTCTTTTTTTGAAAATGATTTACGTTTTTTAAAACAATTTAATTAATTCTGGAGATCAAAACATGAAATTTAGTGAAAGTTGGCTACGTGAATGGATCAATCCAGAAATTAGTAGCAGTACACTAGCAGATCAATTAACAATGGCAGGTTTAGAAGTCGATGATATTGAAAAGGTAGCAGGTGACTTTTCTGGTGTGGTCGTTGGTAAAATCATTGAATGTATGCAACACCCTAATGCCGATAAACTACGTATTACAAAAGTCGATATAGGTAAAGCAAAACCACTTAATATTGTCTGTGGTGCGCCAAATTGCCGTCAAGGATTAACCGTTGCTTGTGCAACAGTGGGAGCTGTTTTGCCGGGCGATTTTAAAATTAAAGCAGCTAAACTACGAGGTGAACCATCAGAAGGCATGCTTTGTTCTTATTCTGAATTAGGAATTTCAGATGAGCATAACGGAATTATTGAGTTACCTGATGATGCACCTTTAGGTATGGATATTCGCAACTATTTAAAGCTTAATGACGTTATAATTGATATCAGTGTAACACCAAATCGCGCGGATTGTTTTGGTATTATTGGTATTGCTAGAGATGTTTCAGCAGTTAACAATATTGTTATGAAAGAACTAAAAGTCGACAGTGTACCAGCAACGATTACCGATACATTACCAATTCAAGTCGTTGAACCAAAAGCAGCACCACGATATTTAGGTAGAATAATTAAAAATATTAATGTTAATGCAACAACACCTCTTTGGATGAAAGAAAAACTTCGACGTGGTGGAATTCGTTCAATTGACGCAGTTGTTGATATTACTAACTATCTATTATTAGAACTTGGACATCCAATGCATGCATTTGATTTGGCTCAGATAGAAAATGGAATTGTTGTTCGTTATGCAAAGGAAAATGAAAAATTAGTTCTACTAAATGGTAATGAAATTAAACTTAATGAAAAAACTTTAGTCATAGCTGATCACAAAAAAATCTTAGCGTTGGCTGGGATTATGGGGGGGGAAAAATCAGGTGTGACGAAATCGACTAAAAATGTATTTCTTGAGTCAGCGTTTTTTAATCCATTAGCCATAACAGGCAGGGCTCGAGAGTATGGTTTGCATACAGATGCTTCACACCGTTACGAACGAGGTGTTGATCCTTTGTTACAATTTATGGCAATGGAAAGAGCTAGCCAATTATTAATTGATATTTGTGGTGGCGAAGTAGGTCCAATTATAGATATAACACATCAAAATGAGCTTCCTACACAAGCAACTATTGAATTACATCGTAATAAAATTGATCGTCTCATCGGTTATGAAATCGAAACAAAAAAAATCAGTGATATTCTAATTAGACTTGGTTGTGAAGTTGAATATAACAATAATGTTTGGATTGTAAAATCACCAAGTTGGCGATTTGATTTACAAATTGAGGAAGATTTAGTTGAAGAGGTTGTCCGTATTTATGGATATAACAATATTCCAAATGCTAACCTTAAAATTGAATCAGTCATGAAACCTAAACCAGAAAGTCAAATATCATTACGGAGAATAAAAGATTTATTAGTTGATAAGGGATATCAAGAGGCAGTAACATATAGCTTTGTTGATCCGAAAATTCAACAAATCCTTCATCCTGAGCAAGCTGAAATAAAATTACCTAATCCGATTTCAAGTGAAATGTCAGTTATGCGTTTATCACTATGGTCAGGCTTGTTAGATGCAGTTTTATATAATCAAAATCGTCAACAAACACGTATCCGATTATTTGAAACTGGTTTGCGTTTTATACCTGATGAAAACTGTGAATTTGGTGTACGACAAGAACTAACGTTGTCTGGTGTTGTTTCTGGTTCTTTATATGAAGAACATTGGCAACTTCCTAAAAAGAACGCGGATTTTTACGACCTTAAAGGTGACCTTGAGACAATTTTTTCTCTTTTAGGCTGTACCGAGCAAGTACAGTTTAAAAGAGCAGATTTCTCAGCCTTACATCCAGGACAAAGCGCAGCGATTTATTTAAATGAGGAGCTAATAGGATATTTTGGCGTCTTACATCCAGAAATTGAAAAAAAATTATCTTTAAATAGTAAAACGCTTGTTTTTGAAATAAATTTAGCTAAAATTAGTCAAAAAAGAGTACCAGTTGCTCATGACTTATCCAAATATCCGTCTAATAAACGAGATATTGCTATTATTGTTTCAAAAACAACACCTGCAGCAGATATTATTTCAGAGTGTAGAAAAGCAGGTGGTGAGCAACTTATCAAGGTTAATCTTTTTGATGTTTATACAGGTGAAAATATCAAAGAAGATCAAAAAAGTCTTGCTATCAGTTTGATTTTGCAAGATAAATCGCGTACACTTGAAGAAGAAGATATAACAAACATTGTAAGCAAATGCGTCATTGCTTTACAAAATCGTTTTAAAGCCCTATTAAGAGAATAATAATATGACATTAACTAAAGCAGATATTGCAGATCGTCTTGCCGAAAAATTTAACATTGATCGTCAAGAAGCTAAAGTCCTTGTTGAACTCTTTTTTGAAGAGATCCGTGTGGCTTTAGAAAAAGGGGAGCCAGTAAAGCTATCTGGATTTGGTAACTTTGCAGTCCGTGATAAAAACTCACGTCCTGGACGTAATCCAAAAACAGGGGAAAGTGTAGATATTTCAGCTCGTCGCGTTGTTACATTTAGACCTGGAATCAAATTTAGAGAACGTGTAGAAAAAAACTTAGTTATCTAAATTACTAAAGTTATATTTTTTATTACTCAATGTAATTGCCTTTCTTTTATTAGTAATATTAGAAAGGCTAGTTATTTTTTTGTAAAAATAGTTGTATTAATATCTTAAATAAAGCATAATATTTCCTCCTCAATGGAGTCTCTATGGGTCCTCTTGCAACATTTTTTTGCTCATCAGGTCAGGTCCGGAAGGAAGCAGCCAAAGTAAAAAATATGTGTGTGGGATGTGGCTGATAGGGTCTCCTCCAAACCTTTCAGTTATTATCTAATATATTATTTTGATTGTGTTTAATAAACCAACAAGTATTATTTAATCTTAAAATATACTTATATTTATAGTTGTATCTATGATTTATTTTTGCGATCATATACACTACGTACTTTTAATCGAAATATTACGATTTCATTTAATTATTCAAAAATTGATATATACCGAAAGAGAGAAAAATTATGATGCGAGTAGGGTTGTTTATTCTAACTAACTTAGCTGTTATGTTTGTATTTGGAATTATCTTAAGCATTTTAGGTGTTGATTCACATAGTACGCTAGGTTTACTTATTTTTGCAGCAATATTTGGTTTTGGAGGATCGTTTATATCTCTTCTTTTATCTAAACGAATGGCTTTAAGATCAGTAGGTGGGAAAATTATTACTCAACCAAGTAATAATCAAGAACAGTGGCTATTTGATGTAGTTCGTCGTTTATCAGCAGATCTTAATATAAAAATGCCTGATATTGCTATTTATGATGCTCAAGATGTTAATGCTTTTGCAACTGGTGCTACTAAAAATAGATCACTTGTTGCTGTAAGTTCTGGTTTGTTAAATGCTATGACTCAAGATGAAGCTGAAGCGGTGATTGGGCATGAAATGAGCCATATTGCTAATGGCGATATGGTTACAATGACTTTATTACAAGGTGTGCTTAATACTTTCGTTATCTTTATTTCTCGAATTTTAGCATCTGTTGTAGCGCAAGCATTGGATGATCGCAATCGTGGTTTATCACAGTTAGCATATTTCTTGATAGTTATGGTTTTTGAAACAGTATTTGGTATTTTAGCAAGCCTTATAGCTATGTGGTTTTCTCGTTATCGAGAATTTCACGCAGATGCTGGCTCAGCTAAATTAGTTGGTAGTACAAAAATGATTGCAGCTTTAGAAAAACTAAAAACCAGTTATGAACCAAATGAAGATGCTTCCATCTTAGCATTTTGTATTAATGGTGCAAAAAAAGCGAAATTTTCCGAATTGTTTATGTCTCATCCACCGTTAGAAAAACGTATAGAAGCTTTACGAAATAGAACTTACCAAAACTAATACATATTTTAGAATAAAAAGTATTGTTGTTCTGAAGATTTTGACAATTATTATTGAATTAACAATAATAATTGTCAAATAAAGATCAAACTATCAAATAGTTATATCCTAAAGAGTTTATAATGCCACCATATCATTGCTCCAATAATAAATTAGAATTACTTAGCCCAGCTAAAAATATCGAAATTGCAAAGCAGGCGATATTACATGGTGCAGATGCCGTATACATTGGTGGACCAAATTTTGGTGCTAGGCATAATGCCGGCAATTCGATAAATGATATAGCCCAATTAGTTGAGTTTGCTCATCGCTATTATGCAAAAGTGTTTGTGACTTTAAACACTATACTTCACGATAATGAGCTTGAACCTGCAAGGCAACTAATTTGGCAATTTTACGATGCAGGTGTTGATGCATTAATTGTGCAAGATATGGGGATCTTGAATATGGACATTCCCCCTATAGATTTGCATGCTAGTACTCAAATGGATATTAGAACACCTGAAAAAGCTAAATTTTTATCCGATGTTGGTTTTTCACAAATAGTACTGGCTCGTGAGCTTAATTTAGCTGAAATAACCAAAATTAGCGAACAGGTTGATGCCAAAATCGAGTTTTTTATTCATGGAGCACTTTGTGTTGCTTATTCAGGACAATGTTATATTTCTCATGCACAAACTGGACGTAGTGCTAATCGAGGAGATTGTTCACAAGCTTGTCGTCTTCCTTTTACTTTAAAAGATGATCAAGGTCGTGTTGTTGCTTATGAAAAACATCTACTATCAATAAAAGATAATAATCAATCTGACAATCTGATAGAATTAATTCAAGCCGGTGTAACATCGTTTAAAATAGAAGGACGTTATAAAGATATAAGTTATGTTAAAAATATCACAGCATTTTATCGCCAAAAATTAGATAAGATTTTATCTGAATCATCTGAGTTATCCTCAGCATCAAGTGGTAAAACTGAACACTTTTTTACCCCAGATCCTAATCGAACGTTTAACAGAGGCAGTACAGATTATTTTATTAATGGTAGAAAGCCAAATATTGGGGCATTTGATTCGCCTAAATTTATTGGCTTGCAAATTGGTGAAATAACCAAAATTACGTCTAAAACTATTGATATCAAATCTGAAAGCACATTAACTAATGGTGATGGCTTAAATATACTAATAAAAAGAGAAATTGTTGGTTTTAGAGCCGATAAAGTTGAAAGACTTTCGATTAATCAATATAGAATTTATCCAAATGAAATCCCTAAATCGCTTTTTTCAGTCAAATTACCTTATTTGGTCAATCGAAATCTCGATCATATATGGCAACAAAATTTGCTAAAAGAGTCAAGCAACCGTCGTATTGGTGTGTCATTTCAATTGAATAATATAGGAAATGGCGTTGAGCTAGTAGCCAAAAGTGAAGAGGGCATTTGCGTCAAAACAGAACTAAATGGCTATTTCGATCTTGCAACACAACCAGATAAATCACTAAAAAACATTAAAGATAATTTATCAAAGCTAGGACAAACCATATATCACTTAACTGGCTTCACAGCGAATTTATCAGAAATTTATTTTATTTCAAGTAGCCAATTAAACCAACTTAGAAGAGACACTATCGATAAATTAACTATAGCAAGATTAGAAAATTATCATCCTCAAAAACGTAAACCAGAACAAAAACCAGTTCCAATTTACCCAGAAAATCATTTGAGCTTTTTGGCCAATGTTTATAATCATAAGGCAAGAGAATTTTATACACAACATGGGGTCGAATTAATCGAAAGTGCTTATGAAGCACACGAAGTTAAAGATGATGTACCATTAATGACAACCAAACATTGCTTACGATTTGCATTTAATTTATGCCCTAAACAGGCTAAAGGAATTCAAGGTGTTAAAACTAAAGTAACACCAATGAAACTAGTTCAAAATAACGAAGAATTATTACTAAAATTCAACTGTAAAGCCTGCGAAATGCAAGTTTGGGGTAAAATTAAAAATCATATTTTAAAATTGCCATTAGCAGGAAGTGATGTTATTTTAATAACCAAAAGTTAAAAATATTTTAAAGCATATTATAAAATTTAGATAAATAATTTGGTAGGAAACAGATAAACAGTTCGCAATAATCTATGTTATTTAACATAATATAGATTATTGGTTCATATTAAAATAAAGCATTGACTCAAATTAATTTTTGTATTGCAGAAAATCTTTTTTCATGGAATTTTTATACTAAATATCAATTTAATATGATGAAGAGAGTCATATTAGTAACTGCAGTAATATCTTTATTTTTAGCTTTAACTACGTGTGATGAAAATCGTTCTGTCGAATATTGGAATTTACATAAAGAAGAAAAAAACGAATATTTAGTTAAAAGATTAATTCTCAAAAATAAATGTTCACATAGCGAGTATTTCCACTTGTCCAACCCAAAAAATCTAGAATTTTATCGACATTCAAAACTTTTAAGAAAACTGAATTTCTATAAGTGGATGTATGGGCAAACGTTTAATTTTAGAAAATCTCAGATGCAAATACACAGAGCAAGATTACGAAAAATCGGCATCGATATAGCACAACGTTGTAACTTAGCTAAGTTTAGTCCAGTAACAGTTAGAGAAATAAGGAAAGTTGAAGTTGCAGATTGTCAGATTCCGGATTGGTATAAGATGCCACAAATTTTTAAATTAGTGTCATGATTTTGTTGGTTGCATCTACAGAATTCACGTACGTTCATGTTGGTGCGCATAATCTATATTATGTTAAATAATGTGTTTAAGTATATTTTGCTTTATCTATACGAACACTTTATTGTTATTTTTCTACTAATTTTTGTTTTATTTATAAAATATGATAATCTAATCAATCAACGAACTATGATTATTTTTTCTGTTAATATGCAAAATATTTTTAAGACATTGCGTTCAAAAAGTTATTCCGTTCCATGTGAATTCTGTAGTATCGGATCTCTTTGTATTCCTATATTACTCAACAATAAGTTAGATAATATATTAGACAGAAAAATGTCTTATGCTAAAGATGAAATTATAGCCAAAGCAAATACTCCTTTTACAAAGTTCTATATTATTCATTCTGGAGCACTAAAAACTTTTGTGACAACTCCAGATAATAACCAACAGATTAATGGTTTTTATTTACCTGGTGATATTGTTGGTTTAGATTCTATTTCAACTAAAATATACAACAATAATATTCAATCGCTTACTAACACGCTTGTTTGCGAACTTTATTATGACGAACTTATGTCACTAGTTGATACTCAAAAAAATGTTAGAGATATGGTATTTAATTTGCTAAGTTCTAGTATTAATGATTATCAAAAATTAGTATTATGCTATTCACAGAAAAAAGCAGATGAAAGACTAGCCACTTTTATATATTCTCTTTATCGACATTATGAACAACGAGGTCACTCTTCATTAAATATCAAACTTATGATGAGTCGAGCTGATATTGCTAATTATTTAGGCTTAAAAATCGAAACTATCAGTAGAAACTTATCAAAGCTTCAAGAAAAAAATATTTTATCAGTTAGAGGAAAATATATATTTATTAAAAACTTAAATGCTTTGATAGATTTAGGCAATTAAATTTATTTATGTTAAAATAATCACAATAATTTATTGTAAGGTCTTAATATATGGCAAGTTTAAAAACGACATTTATTGCAGTAACAATGGCTCTATTCCCGCTTTCCTCATTTGCTGCTCAACAACTAACTGAGGAGCAAGCTAAAGAGTTACAGTCATTTAAAAGTATAACTATTCGTGGAGCATTTTATACTGATAATGATTATGTTTTAGCTATGTCCAAAGCGGCAGATAAAGAAGGTGCAGTTTCTTTTTTCATAACGACCACCAATATTAGCCCTTCTAATGATACTTTACGTATTGTTTACGCTAAATTATATAAAGCGGATGCTCCTAAAGCTGAAGAAAAAACTGAAAATTTACGTAAATTTGAAGGTGTATATGAATATCCAAAATCTAAAGCAATTCGTTTAGAGCCCTTCAATATTGTGCGTATTCGCGGCTATTTTCCTAATGAATATGATATGAATCAAGCGATTGCTAAAGAAGCATCGGCAAAAGGTGCTTACGCCTTTTATATCGATTCACGTTCTGAATTAGGTAGTAATATACAAGTTGCTGCCTATTTATTTAAAAAGGATGCACCTGAACGTAAACTACAACCAGAAGATGCTATTCCTTATGATTCTGAAGCAGGCCAACAAGCTCTAGCTAAAGGTGGTGATGCTGCAATGCAAGTTGAAAAACCAGGATATTATTCTCCATCAGCATTTAATGAAAAGTTTTATGCAGATAAATTTAATAATAAAGTAAAAGTTATTGATCAACCTACTGATAAAATGAAAACTTCTGCAGCAACCAGTATTCATGAATCTGAAGTTACCACGGTTGCAACTGAACCTCAACGAGTCAATCGTTACACTGTCACTCTATCGGACGGACGAAAAATTCAAGAATTAAATGATGCAACTGCGGCTAAAATGGTGGCATTTGATACAATTAAATTTAGAGGTTATTATGTGACCGATCAGGAAATTTCTTATCAGGCAGGTAAACGAGCTATTGATGCTGGAGCCAAGTATTATCATATTGCTAGAGTAGCGCATGATTCAAATGGTCCGAATATAACTGTTTTTGTCGATCTTTATCGATAAACTTATATAGATAACTGGGCGCATAAGCGCCCTATTTTTTATCACACAAATACCTTCATTCAATTAACAGTTATAGCTCAGATTTTACTTTGTCGATTTGTTGCTTAATACGTTTTACTGAAATTGGATATGCAGTACCTAACTGCTGAGCAAATAGATTCACTCTAAGTTCTTCAATCATCCAACGGATATTTGTTACTTTTTCTTGTGATTTTAAGTTTTCTGATAAGCTATTCAGCCATTTTTTATATTGAACTTCAACTTCATCAATTATATTCATCGACTGCCTATCTTTAGTGGTATTCAACATTAGTTTTTCAATTCTTTTTTCTATCGCCAATAAATAACGATTGATATCTGGTAGTCTCTTATAGCTTGATTGTGCAACAAAGCCTTTATAAATAAGATGATCCATTTGCTTTTTTATATCAGATAAAGCAAAAGCTAATGATATGTCAATTCGCCCCTTTAATTTTTTACCGATGTTGTAATATAAAGTCAAAATGGACTCAACTTCTTTGGCAATATCAACCACAACATCATTAATATGACTTTTGGTATAATCCAATAATGCCTCATAATTATCTTGGTTTTGAATTACCTGACCATTTTTTTCAATCAAATAGTCAACACCACAAGCAATGCAGTCATCAATTAAACTCAGTACTGTACCAAAAGAATTGAAGTATAAGCTTAATTTAGATTTATTTGGTAATTTTTCATGTAAGTACTTGATTGGCGATGGTATATTGAGTATAAGCAAGCGTCTTAGCCCTAGTTTTGTTAGTCTTTGTTGCTCATCTTGATTATCGACTAACTTAATGCTTACAGAATGTTGATTATCAATGATTGCTGGATAAGCTTTAATCGTATAATTTTTATGATTTTCTTCATAAATATTAGGCAAAGAGCCGAAATTCCACTCTGTTAAATTATTTTGTTCAATTTGAACCGTTTTCTTAATTGTTAAAGATGAAAATGCTTGTTGGAGTTGATTTTTGAGTTCTTCTTTTAATAAAACTAGGTCTTTACTTACAGCAATTTCTTTATTATTACTATCAACAATGCTAAAATTCATCTTCAAATAGTCAGGAATTTGATCCAATTGCCAATCTTCTGGGGCAACTTTTACACCTGTCATTTTGTGAAATTCGGTTTCTAAACTTTCAAGTAAAGGTTGATCCGTTGAAATACCTCTACTCAAAAATGCATCAGCATAGTTTGGTGCTGGAACAAAATTTCGGCGCAATG
The DNA here is from genome assembly GCF_009795795.1 of Gilliamella sp. Pas-s95. Taxonomy (NCBI): domain Bacteria; kingdom Pseudomonadati; phylum Pseudomonadota; class Gammaproteobacteria; order Orbales; family Orbaceae; genus Gilliamella; species Gilliamella sp. Pas-s95. The sequence goes on from NZ_WTFC01000007.1 coordinate 33,991, forward strand.
ATTTAGGTAATGATTTAATTAATGCAATAATTAAATCTTTTCTAAAACCAGGTACTAGCCAATCAAATCCTCTATTTTTGATTTGGTTTAATAGATTAAGAGGTATTTTTATAGTGACGCCGTCACGTTTATGTCCGATATCAAATTGATAACTCAGTGCTAATTTCAAATTGTCTTGATTCCAAAAATCAGGAAAGTCATTTAAATCAATCTGTTGTGCCGACTGTTTAATCAACATTTCTTTCTCAACATTAAGAAAATCAGGATCTGATTTCTGTTTTTGTTTCCACCAAACATCAAAATGTTTAGATGACACAACCGATTTATCTATTCGCTTTTCATAAAAATTAAAAAGTTCATCATCATCTATTAAAATATCTTGCCGGCGAGATTTATGCTCAAGATCTTCAACTTCATTAATCAATTTTTTATTTTTTTTATAAAACTGATGGTTGGTAAACCAATCACCTTCAACCAAAGCATGACGAATAAATAGAGAACGACTTAATTCAGGATCTATTTTACTATAATTCACCATTCGACTAGCAACAATAGGTAAACCAAATAATGTCACTTTTTCATTTGCAATGGTTGTCCCCTGTTTTTTAGACCACTTTGGTTCGTTATAACTATATTTCACCAAATGTTTTGCTATGGGTTCAATCCATTCAGCTTCAATTTTAGCTACTGTTCTTCCCCATAGCCGGCTGGTTTCAATCAGTTCACTAGCGATACACCATTTAGGTTGATTTTTGAAAAGTGCCGAATTAGGAAAAATTGCAAATTTAATATTTCGTGCTCCAATATACTCATGTTTTTCAAGTTCTTTCATTCCGATATGGGATAATAAACCGCTTAGCAATGAAACATGTAATGAATTATAATCTGCTACTTTACTATTTATAGGGAATGCTAATTGTTTAATGGTTTGTCTAATTTGTGTATAAACATCTTGCCATTCTCGAATCCGAAGGTAGTTTAAAAATTCTTTCTGACACAATCGTCTAAATTGATTTCCAGATAATATGGTTTGTTGTTTTTTGATATAATTCCATAAATTAATCAAAGATATAAAATCAGACTCCTTATCAACAAAACGACGATGTTTTTCATCTGAGGCTTGCTGTTTATCAAAAGGTCTTTCTCTGGGATCTTGGATCGACAAAGCTGCCGTAATTATCATAATTTCTTTAGTACAACCTAATCGCCTTGCTTCAACCAGCATTCTGGCCAATCTTGGATCGATAGGTAATTGCGCTAAAATTCGTCCTATTTCAGTTAAATGATATCGATGATGTTTAGTAAATATTGCACCAAGTTCTTCTAACAATCGGATACCATCACGAATATATTTTGCATCAGGTGCTTCAACAAAAGGAAATGCTGCAATATCACCTAAACCTAACGAAGTCATCTGTAATATTACTGATGCTAAATTAGTACGTAAAATTTCAGGATCGGTAAATTTAGGGCGAGATAAAAAATCTTGTTCATCATATAACCGGATGCAGATACCATCTGAAGTTCGGCCACAACGCCCTTTTCGTTGGTTGGCTGAAGCTTGGGATATTGGTTCAATCGGTAAACGTTGAACTTTAGTGCGATAACTATAGCGACTAATCCTAGCTAAACCCGTGTCGATAACATATTTAATTCCAGGCACCGTTAACGATGTTTCTGCCACATTTGTTGCTAGAACTATTCGCCTTTTAGTGTGTGATTGGAAAATACGATTTTGTTCTGATGCTGATAATCTTGCATATAATGGTAAGATATCAGTATGACGAAGATCCAATTTATTAAGTGTATCGGCAAGATCTCGAATTTCTCTTTCACCAGTTAGAAAAATAAGTATATCACCATCGCTTTCAGCTGAAAGTTCATCAATCGCATCTACGATGGATTGAAAATCACTATTTTTATCGTTGCAACTATCATCTCCATCTAATATTGAAGGACGATATCTAACTTCAACTGGATAGGTACGACCAGATACTTCAATAATTGGTGCTTGGTTGAAATGTTTAGAAAAACGTTCCACATCAATCGTTGCCGATGTAATTATGACCTTCAAGTCTGGACGTTTAGGTAATAATTGCTTAAGATATCCCAAAATAAAATCAATGTTTAAGCTACGTTCATGAGCTTCGTCAATAATAATGGTATCGTATTGTAATAAAAGTTTATCTTTTTGAATTTCAGCAAGCAATATACCATCAGTCATTAATTTAATCAGTGTTGTTTCACTAACATGATCAGAAAATCTGACTTTGAAACCAACTAATTGCCCTATTTCTGTTTTCAACTCATCTGCAATACGATTAGCTACTGAACGTGCGGCTAACCGCCTTGGTTGGGTATGACCTATAAAGCCCTTGACGCCTAAACCCAACTCTAGACAGATTTTAGGAATTTGCGTGGTTTTTCCTGAACCTGTTTCGCCAGCGATTATGACCACTTGATGATGTTTAATTGCTTCATAAATTGTTTGTTTTTTTTCAACAACAGGTAGATTATCTGGAAAATCAATGTTCTTTGGTAATGATTCTATTCTAGCTAGGTAATGTAACTTAGCATTTTGTATAGCAGAATCTATATTAGCTATAGCTTGACTCTTCTGGGCAATTTTTATTATTTTGTGCTTATCTAAGAAAGTCATTGAATCAAGGTATTTTAATTGGTCTTGAGGTAACATAGAGAATCAGATATTTTTAATTAACGTCATAATTAGATTTAATTATAGCAAATTTAACCTGTCATTAGGAGTTCATATGAAAAAAACATTGTTGCTAATTTCTCTATTTACTATTGCTTTGGTTATGTCTGGATGCCATAAATCGAGTAAAATACAAGACACAGCTCTTATGCATCACCGTTTTATATTAATTAGTGCAAATGGTCAGCACATTCCATTAGATGATCAAGCTGAGCTTATATTTGGTGAAAAAATGACCATCACAGGCAAAATGTGTAACCAGTTTTCAGGTCAAGTTATTTTAGATAAAAACAACATTAAAGGCATAGGTGTTGTAATGACCAAAATGGTTTGTAATGATGATCAATTAAACCAATTAGATTATATTATTGATCAATTGATTACTAATGGTGCTGAAATCAATCTAAGCAATAATCAATTGACCTTAAAGAACCACGAAAACGAGCTAATCTACCAACTTAAGGATCTAATGTAACCCTAAAGTTTCGTTTTTTTTAATATATTAGACACAAATCGTTTTGTTAAGTTACTATAATTCAATTATTTTACAAAACAATAAAATAAATTTAAGATAAAAACCTTTATTTAAAATACCGTTAAGAATATAATAAGAGCAATTTTTAAAGGGTTTAACTTATTGATGAAATTATTATATTCTTCAAATGACTTGTGCAACTTTGGTAGCTGTTCAAAGCTACAAAAAACTCTTTTACCAATAATATTACCAATGCTTTGTCATTGGTTTTTTTTTGCGTGATACTGGTTTATCGAATTTTTAGATTGATTAAAAACTTTAACATTAAATAAATTACTAAGTAGATACTATTATGAAAAAGACAAAAATTGTTTGTACCATCGGGCCAAAATCTGAATCAAAAGAAATGTTAGCAAAATTATTAAATGCAGGCATGAATGTGATGCGTTTAAACTTTTCACATGGTGATTATGAAGAGCACGGCAACCGTATAAAAAACTTACGAGAAGTAATGCAAGAAACAGGTTTAAAAGCAGCTATAATGCTAGATACTAAAGGACCTGAAATCCGTACAATTAAACTAGAAGGCGGTAATGATGTATCACTTGTAGCCGGTCAAACATTTACCTTTACAACAGATAAAACAGTTGTTGGAAATTCTCAACGAGTAGCCGTCACTTATGAAGGATTTGCCCATGACCTTAAACCAGGTAATCGTGTACTTGTTGATGATGGTTTAATTGCCATGGACGTTAAAGAAATCAAAGGTAACGAAGTTATCTGTACAGTTTTAAATAATGGTGATCTCGGTGAAAATAAAGGTATTAATCTACCAGGTGTTTCAATTAAGCTACCAGCACTTGCAGAAAAAGACAAAAATGACCTTATTTTTGGTTGTGAACAAGGTGTTGACTTTATTGCTGCATCATTTATCCGTAAACGTTCTGATGTTGAAGATATTCGTGCTCACTTAAAAGCTCATGGTGGAGAAGACATAAAAATCATCTCTAAAATTGAAAACCAAGAAGGTTTAGATAATTTTGATGAAATTCTTGAAGCTTCTGATGGTATAATGGTTGCTCGTGGCGATTTAGGTGTTGAGATTGCAGTTGAAGAAGTTATTTTTGCTCAAAAAATGATGATCAAAAAATGTAATAAAGCTTCTAAACCAGTGATAACTGCAACACAAATGCTTGATTCAATGATCAAAAATCCACGCCCTACTCGTGCTGAAGCTGGCGATGTAGCTAATGCAATTATTGATGGAACTGATGCTGTGATGTTATCTGGTGAAAGTGCTAAAGGTAAATATCCACTTGAAACAGTCAATGTTATGGCAACTATCTGTAAACGCACTGATAAAACAATTCCTGCCTCATTAGAATTAACATCCAAAGAAGAAAAATTAAGCATAACAGCCGCTGTATGCTGTGGTGCTGTAGAAATTGCAGAACGTTTAAATGCGCCATTAATTGTTGTTGCAACTCGTAGTGGTAAATCAGCTCGTGAAGTTCGTCATTACTTCCCGAGAGCTCGCATTTTAGCGCTTTCATCAAGTCAAAAAACGGTAAATCAATTAGCAGTTACTAAAGGCGTGGAACCTATTTTGATTGATTCAATTAACTCAACGGACGATTTTTATCGTTTAGGTAAAGAGATGGCTTTAAAAGTGTGTGGCTTAAAACAGGGCGATATCATTGTGATGGTTTCTGGTGCATTAGTACCTAGTGGAACCACTAACACAACATCAGTCCACCGCATCTAAACATTAAATTTCCAATCTATATAAAATAAAAGCTAGCTATCTGCTAGCTTTTTTTTTCACATAAGTTATTCTGTATAAAATATTGTTAATAAAATTTAAAAGACTAACATGATTGAAGAAAAAGTCCATTTACCTAAAGAGCTTAGCTGGTTATCTTTCAATCAGCGAGTTTTGCAAGAAGCCGCAGATAAGAGTAATCCTCTTATTGAGAGAATACATTTTTTAGGCATATACTCAAGTAATCTTGATGAATTTTATAAAGTACAGTTTGCTAACTTAAAAAAATATGTACTTATAGAACAAGAACAAGCTCATTCTTCTTCTAATGCTAAAAACTTATTGCGCCAAGTAAATCAAAAAGTTATACAATTAGAATTACAGTTTGACCAACTCTATAATGAATTGTTATTGGAAATGGCTAGAAATCAAATCTTTTTGATTAACGAAAGACAGCTCTCATCATATCAAGAAAATTGGATAAAAAATTATTATAAACAAAATCTTAGACAATACATTACTCCTATTTTACTTGATAGTCACACTGAACTTATTCAATTTTTAAAAGATGATCATGCCTATTTAGCTGTAGAAATTATTTGTGAAGATAGCATCAGTTATGCACTACTTGAACTACCGACAGATAATATTCCTCGTTTTGTATTATTACCGTCAGAAGTATCAACTAAAAATAAGTCCATCATCTTTCTTGACAACATATTGCGCTACTGTTTATCCGATATTTTTAAAGTGTTTTTTGATGCCAAAGAATTAAATGCTTATTCAATTAACATCAATAGAGATGCTGAATACGAATTAAATACAGAGTTAGACAGTTTACTTGAACTGATGTCCCAAGGCCTAAAACAACGATTAACCGCACAGCCAGTACGTTTTACTTATCAAAAAGACATGCCCAAAGCGTTGTTTGAATTATTGATCAATAAATTACGATTAACTGAACAAGATGCAATGCCTGGAGGACGTTATCCTAATTTTAAAGATCTTGTTAAATTCCCTGATTTTGGACAAAAGAGCTTATTAAATAAAAAAATCCCAAACTTAAGTTATAATCGATTTAAACAATTTCGTAATGCATTTGATGCGATTAAAGATCGAGATGTATTGCTCTATTATCCTTACTACTCTTTTGGCCATGTTTTAGAAATCATGCGACAAGCCTCGTTTGATCCTTCAGTTACACACATTCGAATGAACATTTATCGAGTAGCCAAAGACTCACGCTTTATTCACGCTGCAATTAATGCGGCCAATAATGGTAAAAAAGTTACCGTAGTTGTCGAATTACAAGCACGGTTTGACGAAGAAGCCAATATAAAATGGGCAAAACGACTAATTAGTAGTGGTATTAAAGTTATTTATTCACAACCAAAACTCAAGATTCACGCGAAATTATTTTTGATCGATCGTAAAGAAAACGATGAAATTGTTCGCTATGCTCATATTGGTTCAGGTAACTTTAATGAAAGAACCGCACGAATTTATACAGACTTTTCACTGTTAACTGCAGATCCTGCTATTACCGAAGAAGTCAAAAAAGTCTTTAATTTTATTGAAAATCCATTTAAACCAGTCTCTTTCAATCATTTACTTGTTTCACCACAAAATACACGATTACGATTCAATGAATTTATAGAACGCGAAATAAGCAATGCCAAAGCAGGTAAAAAGTCAGGAATTTATCTAAAACTTAACGCAATTACCGATAAAGAAATGATCGACGAACTTTACCGTGCATCTTGTGCCGGTGTAAAAATTAGAATAATTGTGCGCGGTACTTGTGTATTAGTGCCACAAATACCTAATTTAAGCGAAAATATTTATGTGACCAGTATTGTGGATCAATTTTTAGAACATGCTCGTGTGTATATTTTTGAAAATGAAGGAAAAAAAGACACTTACATCTCCTCTGCAGATTGGATGCCTCGTAATATCGATAATCGTATTGAAGTGGGCGTAAAAATCTTTGACTCAATAATAAAATCAACTATCCATAGTATTTTTGACATACAGTGCAATGATAATGTCAAAGCACGCATCATTGATAAAGATGCAACAAATAATTATGTGCAAAGAGGGAATAAGAAAAAAATTAGAGCCCAATATGCCATTTATGATTATTTGAAGCAGTTAGAATCATTTGCATAAGGACTTTAAAATGAATAAATTCAATGAATATGCGGTGGTCGATCTTGGTTCAAATAGCTTCCATATGGTAATTGCCCGGATCATTAATGGTGCAATACAGATTATTTATAAAAATAAAAAAAATATACACCTAGCAACAGGGCTTAATGCTAATAACAAATTGAGTGAATCAAGCATAATGCGAGGTGTGGAATGTCTTTCATTATTTGCTGAGCGATTAAATGGATTCCCTCCTGAACATGTTCGGGTTGTTGCAACTCATACATTACGAGTAGCAAAAAATAGGCATGAATTTTTAACAGCTGCAGCTAAGGTATTCCCTTTCCCTATTGAAATTATCTCAGGTCAAGAAGAAGCTCGTCTTGTTTATTTAGGTACAATGACTGCTGAATCAACATCGTCAACTGATACAAAATTTGTCATTGATATTGGCGGTGGATCAACTGAAATTGCAATAGGAAAAGGAAATGATTTAAACCCCGTGATCGTTGCTAGCCGTCCCATGGGATGTGTCACTTATACAAAACGTTTTTTTCATGAACAAAAAATTAACTCTGCTTCCTTTCAACAGGCAAAACTTGCTGCAGAACAACAAATTGAAGGTATGATTAATGCAATAAAAAAATTGAATATTACTGCCGCATTTGGCACATCGGGAACCATAAAATCAATTTATCAGATATTGTTGGATCTTGGTGTTAGCGATGGCATTATTACACCTAAAAGGTTAGATGATTTAATTAGTTATGTTTTAGAATTCGATTATTTTTATGATATTGACTATCCTTCACTTTCCAAAGAAAGAAAAAACGTATTTGTTAGCGGACTGGCTATATTTAGTGGTGTTTTTAATGCACTTGGATTAGAGGCTTTACAATTTAGCCCATGTGCATTACGAGAAGGCGTATTTTACGAATTGATCGACGGCCCTAATTACCAAGATATTAGGCAAAATACCGCACAATCGCTTTCTGAGCATTACAACATAGATAAACGTCATGCCAAGCAAGTGGTTAAAACTGCAAAATATTTATTTTCACAATGGCAACAACAAGCATCAATGACTATTCCCCCTAATCTTGAATCTATTTTATATTGGGCTGCTCAGTTGCATGAAGTTGGATTAAAAATCAACTTTTCTTCGATCCATAAGCATTCAAGTTATATCTTACAAAACAGTAATTTACCTGGATTTAATGAAGAACAGCAGTTACTGTTATCTACTCTTGTCCGTTACCATAGAAAGTCGATAAATATTGATGCAATACCTTATTTTAGTTTATTTGAATACAAACATATCATATCGTTAATGCAGATTTTAAGATTGTCTATACTAATCAATAATCAAAGAAATTCTGAGATTGATTTACGGGCATTTCAATTAAAATTATTAAAAAATAAACTCACTAATGTGACTTTAGAAATTAATCAAGATTTTGTTGAAAATAACAAATTAATATTGCTTGATTTGGAGCAAGAACAAAAATATTGGAAAACAGTTAATGATTGGAAACTATCGATTGTAATTAGTTAACAATAGAAACACATAAAAATACCGCCAACTAGGGTGGCGGTATTACAATATTAAGAATAAAATTATCTACTTGTTATTAACCAAGACCAATGATCTTCCACCACAAAATACCGACAGTAAAGACAATTACTAGATTCACAACACTACAAATGAACCCCACTTTCCACCATGTTTTTACTGGCACAAATCCTTCTGCAAATAATAATGGATTTCTCGCATTTGCAAATTGAGTAATTGAACCAAAGTAATTAGTACAAATAACTAATGTAAAAATAGCGATGAGTTGTGGCACACCTAGGGCAATGGAGACAGATAAAAATACGGGAAATAGTGCGGCAATATGAGCATTCCCACTCGCAAAAAAGTAGTGTAAATAAACATAAGCAACACATAAAATAATTAAGACCAACACCCAACTACTTTCGCCTAGATGACCTTTTACAGCACTACCTATTGTGTCACCAAGCCATTTAGTTACACCCAATTTATTTACTTGGTCTGCCATCATAAGTAATGCCGCAAACCAAATTAATGTGTCCCAAGCCGCTTTTTCACCTTTTATATCATCCCAACTTAATACGCCAGTTAAGATTAAAATGGCCAAACCAATAAAGGCTGTAGTTGTTGAATCAATACCAATATTTTTGCCAAAAATCCAAAGTACTAATAATAAAAAAACAGTGCTCCCCATAATGATTTCTTTAACTGTAATTGACCCCATTTTTTTTAATTCTTCAGCAGCTAATTTTGGTGCTTCTGGAGTTCTTTTGAGTTCTGGGTTAGTTAGAAAATAAATTACCAAAGGAATCACAACAAATGAAACTAAACATGGCACAATAGCTGCTACAAACCATTGCCCCCACCCTAGTGTAATACCTAGCGATGTGGTGACTAATTCAGCGGCTAATAAGTTGCCAGTAAATGCCGTTAAGAACATTGCAGAGGTGATGTCATTCATATGACTAATTGTTAGCATTAAAAAGGTACCAATACGATTTCTTGATTCATCTTTAGGATTTGAATTAAAGTTAATGGCTAAAGCCTCTGCTATTGGATATATTACACCGCCAGCACGCGCCGTGGTACTTGGAATAGCTGGTGCCAATGCAATATCAGTGACAGATAAACCATAAGCAAGCCCCAATGTATTTTTACCCAACATTTTAACAAGATAATATGCAATGCGTTTACTCAAACCAGTTTTGATAAAACCACGAGCGATCATGAAAGCAATAACAATCAACCAAATAAGACTACTATTTAATTCGCTTAACGAGATTTTTATCGATTCAGTTGCGGAGGTTGCACCAGACGGTCTTAATACGGCAAAAACGGTAATTGCTAGTAAACCAATTGCCCCAATTGGCATTATTTCAGCCACAATACAAGCTATGGTGGCAACAAAAATAATACTCGTTTGCCAACCTTCTTGGCTAATACCTTCTGGTGGTGAGACACATAACCAAAGTAACGCGGAAATTGCCGCAATAATGATGAGCGCAGGCCATTTCACTGGAGGTTTCTTTACTAAATTCATAGTATTATCCTTTTAAATTTAAATATTTTAATAAGTTAAGATTTAATTCTGTTACAATTATGCTACTCTTCATACTATTATTGGCCAAATTTATCGCACTAACATCAGTATAAAAACTTTAATAAAATCAATACCTTTTCTGACGACTTTTTATTAAAATTCATTAAACAAATCCAAGGAAAAAACATCAATAAAATCAGTATCTTTTCTGAAACATTTTTAATCGAAAATTTAATTTTAATCAGTTTTTATTTGATATTGAGTATCAATTTGTTGAAAAATAAAATTCTCGGGGTTTACTAATATGGCTGTTTTATTTTTTAACAAAAAGATAGCCGACAAGTTTTGATGCTTTTGCAAGTATTGTCTGCTTTTATCAACTCCCCATCCATAAAAGACGGTTGAGTAAATATCACCCTCTAATGAAGAATCTGAAATGATAGTTACGCTTTCTAATTCATTATTTAATGGGTAACCTGTTTGAGGGTTTAATAGGTGATGATAAAGACGATCATTTTGTATAAAAAAACGCTCATAAATGCCGGATGTGACAACTGATTTATCTTTAACTTTTATAATTCCAGATAGTTTTCCATTAGTGGAAAAGGGTTTTCTTAATCCTATATGCCAATAGCCGTTACCATCTGTTAAAGATGAGTCTAATGTTAATACATTACCACCTAAGTTAATGATACCTTTGTACACTTGATGTTGGTGTAAAATTGATTTGACAACATCAGCAATATATCCTTTAGCAATTGCACCTAAATCAATTTCCATTCCTGGTTTTTTTAAAAAAACAGAATATGTGTTTGCATCAAGTTCAATATTTTTAGGATCAATTAACAACAGTTTTTCTCTAATTAACTTAGCAGATGGAACTTGATAACCATTGAAACCAATTTTCCAAAGTTTAACTAAGGGACCAATAGCAAAATTAAAGCAACTATTAAAATATAGACTTATTTTTTGCGCTTGTTCAATCAAAGAAAAAACAGAACGGCTCACTATAACGGGATGGTGTCCTGCAGCTAAATTAATAGACATAACTTCTGATGATGACCTGTTAACGGTCAGTTTATCCTCAAGCATTTTTATGGTTTGAAAAACAGCTTGCACTGCGGTTTCATTAGGCTCAAAAAGCATTAATGAAACCGTTGTTCCCATCAAATGTTGAGTGTATTCATAGTTTACATTTACCATGCTAAACAAACTCAAAATAGTTGTAACAAATTAGTGTTTAATATAATCAGCCGCTTTTTTACCTGCTTGCATACCAAAGATAATGATATCGGCGACAGCATTGCCACCAATACGATTAGCTCCATGAACACCACCTACGACTTCGCCAGCAGCAAATACACCTTGAATCACATGTTTATCGGTATTCAACACTTGTGTTTGGGTATTAATAGTGACCCCTCCCATCGTGTGGTGCACACCTGGTGCAATTTTTATTGCATAAAAAGGCCCTTTTTTGAACGGATGGCGCATGCCTGTTATTCTGCCAAAGTCTTGGTCATGCTTAGTTGACGTAAACTGATTGTAACGTTCAATTGTTTTAACTAATGCGTCGCCATCAATCGATAACTTTTGTGCTAATTCTTCAAGAGTATTTGCTTGAATAACAAGCTCGTTTGCAACATACTCTTCAACGGCTCTGTTTTCATCACGAACTTGCTGATCAAACAAAATATAAGCATAATGTTCAGGTAATTTAATAATTTCAGCTGATACTTTATCCCTTGTATCAAGTTCATTAACAAATCGTTGACCTTTTTTCGATACCAGAATCGCTCCACCACCACGGATGGATTCAGAAATTAAATAAGACGTTGTCTGTTCAACCGTTGGATGGATTTGAATTTCACCCATATCGACAGTTCCAGCGCCCAATTTTTCTAATATCTCAATTCCAGAACCAGTTGCACCCTTATGATTAGTGGTCACAAATCCTTTAAGGTCAGGACGATATTTTTCAACCATTGCGGTATTGGCACTAAATCCACCAGTTGCAATAATAACTGCCTTAGCTTTTATAAAATGGATCGAACCGTCTTCTTCTGAAACTTTAACCCCTGTCACTTTATGATGCTCGGTGACAATTTCAGTCACAGTAGTATCAAGTATAACTTCAATACCTCGTTTATTAATATTTTTAACTAGACCACTAATTAAGAAACCACCAACTGCAGCACCACTTTCTGGGCGATGAGTCCGATCAATGCTCATTCCTCCCGTTGTAGTAATCCCACTAAGCTCAATGTCATTATCATCTAACCAATTAATCGCATCTGGTGCATTTTCAACAAAATAACGAAGTAAATCAGGATTATTTTTGTTTTTACCTCCAGTCATGGTTTCTTGATAAAATAGATCTTTACTATCAACGATCCCTTTTCGTTTTTGGAATTTGGTTTCAACCGCATTCATACCAGCTGAGGCTTTATTGGTATTACCACCTATTACAGACATTTGTTCAACAATAACGACACTTGCACCAAGATCATGAGCTTGAATCGCAGCAGTAAGCCCTGCTCCACCACTACCAACGACCACAACATCAAAAGCTCGATCATTAGGATCACCGCCTTCGGCAATAATCGCTTCTTTATTAGATCTTGCCATCGCTTTGGTTACGGCTTTTTTAAATGCTTCACATTGTGTTGTTGCGCCAGAAATTGCATCAACATGTGAGCTATTTGAGTCAATAATTCTATGTTTAATTTCAGCAAAATTATCCAAAACCTCATTATCAAAATTTTGGGCATTAATTAATTGCATATCTTTTATAAAATCTTTACCCAGCTCAACATTAATTAAAAACTCATAAGACTCATCATTAACTTTTTCTTGATAATGACCAGGTTTGAATTTTTTTACATTAAGATTCACATCACGAATCAAACTCTCGACAAGAGAAAAGCGCCATAAAGGTTCTGGAATATTAAGTGTTTCACGCTTATCACTATTAATAAATAATTCTAATTTCTCACCTTTTTCAATACGGTCAACCCAATCAGGATAAGCAATACAAGCACGCCCTACAGCAACTAAATCATAACCATGCTCAATCGCATCATCTACATCATTTTGATTAACTACATTACCGACACCTACAACGGGAATTTTTGCTAATGTTGCAGAACGAATTGTCACATATTTTTTAATTAATGGAGTCGGATCTTGTGTATCAACAATTGATGGTCTAAGCGTCTCGCCCATTGAAAAATGGAGATAATCAAGTCCTTTTTTAGCCAATTTTTCAAGCAAATACATTGTGTCATCAAAACGAATTCCTGGAACTTCTAACTCTTCAGGAGAAAAACGGTATCCAACAATAAATTTAGATATTGCATATTGCTTAACCATATTGTGGGTAATATCTAAAACAGCAAGCGCGAATCGCGTACGATTATCACGGTTCCCTCCCCATTTATCATTTCTTTGATTTGAATTAGGTGAATAAAATTGCTGAATTAAATAAGTATTAGCGCCATGAATCTCTACACCATCAAAGCCAGCTTGAATCGCTCGACGTACAGCTTGACCAAACTTATCAATCGTTTCTTCTACCTCTTCAGCAGTTAATTCAATTGGAGTGGGCGCATTTGGGCGAGGGGCTGCAATAGCACTAGGTCCTACTGGCAATTGACCTCCGATAAGTTTAGGCTCCACCATTCTTCCACCATGATAAACTTGAATAACCGCTTTTGAGCCCTTTTCTTTGATGGCTTGCACTATTTTTGCTAACCCTTCAATCTTATCATCACTATCTAGACCAATAGCACCAGGAAAAGCTAACCCTTTATTATCAATAAATCCACATTCGACAATAATAGTACCAATTGATCCTGATCTTGCTCGATAATATTCAATCAAGTCATGCGTAACAGAACCATCATAAAAACCAGAACAAGTTGTCATTGGTGCCATCATTATGCGATTTTTAAGTTCAACACCATTAGGCAAAGTTAATGGCTTAAAAATATTTTCATTTCTCATTTTTTCATACCTAACCATTATCATTTAATCTTTATAGCTATCAACGATGATAACATTACCAATAATCATTCTCCACTTAGATTAGTTTCATTAGTATTGAATAATGATAAGTATCATTTTTTCGACAGAAATTTTTTTATTTTTATTAATCAATTAGAAAATTATCAATATTAATAAAATAAGATTTTATCAATTTTTGATATTTTATCGTTTTTAAAGTATCGGATATATCATTAAAAATCTAAAAAAAAACACTGTAACTTTTTCATTTAGTTATATTTTTTTTGTAATTTTTATGTTGAACTTTAAATTTATTCAGATAGAATGCCTTGAAATATAAGGAAAAGAGAACATCGTAATGTTTGTAATACTAGCTAACAGATTAAGATCAACTTTCGATTTTCTATTTATCCTATTTTTAATCCTCCTTCATGGAGGATTTTTTTTTGTTTAAAAAAACTTTTTTATTTCTATTTTCATTGCAAGGTTAATAATCAATTCTACGTTGAGAATACGTACAATTAGGAGACAATATGAAATCTTTAACACCTTTTTATGATCCAAGTATAAGCTACGAAGAAAATTATGCTCAAGGACCTTTTGGACTTTTTAGACAATTAGATAAAGCACAACAAGTATCAATAAAACCTTCAAAATTTTTAAATGTTGAGGTTAATTTACCATTTGGTCAACCTGCAGGCCCACTATTAAATGCAAACTATATCAAAGCTGCTTTTGCTTATGGATTTGACTTATGTGTATATAAAACAGTAAGAACTAAACTACATAAATGCCATCCATTACCTAATGTTTTATCAGTCCACCCTAACGGTAAATTATCGTGTAATTTAGATACAGTATTAGCTGATACCAATTACAACCAACCATTATCAATAACTAACTCTTTTGGCGTTCCTTCTTTTGCTCCAGATGTCTGGCAACCTGATATGGCTGATGCCGTCAAATCAGCAGGGCATGGTCAATGTGTTATTGGTAGTTTTCAAGGTACACAAGGTAACGGTGAAATTGAAAAAGATTATGCTTTAGCGGCAAAATTAGTTAGAGAAACAAATGCCCCCATTCTTGAAGCAAACCTAAGTTGCCCAAATGAAGGCGCTAGCAAATTACTTTGCTTTGATATTGATAAAGTTGAACGAATTGTTAATGAAATTAAAACGGCTGTTCCTGATCGTCCACTTATTTTAAAACTAGCTTATTTTGCTGATGATGAAAAAATTATATCATTACTCAATCGAGTAGGATCCATTATTGATGGTTTAAGTACTATTAACACATTATCTGCAAAACCTGTTGATGCTCATGGCCATCCTGCATTAGGCGAAAATAGAAAAGAAGGCGGAGTTTGTGGTGATGCAATCCGTTGGGCTGGTTTAGATATGGTGAGCCGTTTAGCTAAGTATCGTAAACAAATGGATCTAAAATTTGTTATTGTAGGCGTTGGTGGTGTTAGTTCTAGTGAACATTATCATCAATTTATAAAAAGTGGTGCTGATGCGGTTATGAGTGCAACTGGTGCTATGTGGAATCCGCTCCTTGCGATAGAAATCAAAAAGAATATTTAATTTGATAAGTATTTCCAGTACAGGGCTCTATGCCCTGTTTTTTTATTTAAAAAATCAAGAGTAGTTTAACAAAAAAAAACAATAATAAATGAATAAAATCAAAATACTAACTAATAGTAATAAAATTATAACTAATACTCATATTTGCTTAGTAGCACAGAAATAAAGAACACTCAAAATTCTTACTAGTATAGGAAATGAATTATCAGAAAACACCACAAACTTGATACAAAGAGTATTGCAACAAAAAAAGCACTTTGATGAAGTGCTTTAATCTATTGATATTCTTAAAAATTGGCGGAACGGACGGGGCTCGAACCCGCGACCCCCTGCGTGACAGGCAGGTATTCTAACCAACTGAACTACCGCTCCGCTTTTTTGATAGCTTTAATGTTAGAGCACTAAAGTAGGCATGATATTAAAGATTATTTTTATTCGCGTCAATAAAATTCTATAAATAAATGTTCAACTGAATATAAAACAATCATTAATTCAAATTCCACAATGCTCCACCACATTTTTTATCAATTTTTTTTAAAACCGATTCATGTTCAGAAAGTTCATATTCTGTTGCCTTAATTACTTTTAAAGGCACACCATTGCGTTCAACTCTTTTTATTACATTAGATTCGGATGTAGATGAGTTATTATCCTCTGAACTAAAAGATAAAGTTGTCTGCCCACCAGTCATTGCTAAATAAACTTCGGCTAAAATTTCAGCATCTAATAATGCGCCATGCAATGTTCGGTGAGAGTTATCAATCTGGTAGCGTTCACATAATACATCTAAGTTATTACGTTTTCCTGGAAACAGACGCCTTGCCATAGCTAAGGTATCAGTAACAAGACAATGATCCGAAGTTTTAAAATCCAGTCCACAAAGACGAAATTCATAATCCATAAACCCCACATCAAACGAGGCATTGTGAATAATTAATTCAGCACCATCAATAAATTTGATAAAATCATGTGCTATATTCTTGAATATTGGCTTATCCTTAACAAATTCATCACTGATACCATGAACTTTAAACGCACCTTCATCAATCAAGCGTTCTGGATTAATGTAGACATGAAAATGGTTACCAGTTAAACGACGATTAATGACTTCAACGGCACCAATTTCAATAATCTTATGTCCTTCATAGTGATTATTGCCACCTTGGTTCATGCCTGTTGTTTCAGTATCTAAGACAATTTGTCGCACAGAATTATGTATCACTTTCTTCTCTTTTTATATCAACAATTGGGGAAAAACGTTTTTAATGGTATAGTCTAGCACTAAAATCTTTTAATGTTGATACCTACATAAGTGAAAGTAGCAACCAATTTTACTTATTTATAGAGTAATTATAAATAAATTAGAGTGATACTATTTATCGTTTAATTGGGATAAGAAATAAATTAAAATAGTTATAATAGTTATAAAAGAAATAAAAAATGCTAAAAAAAATCGAAATATATACTGATGGTTCATGTCTTGGTAATCCTGGTCCTGGTGGTTATGCTGCTATATTAAAATATAAGCAAACCGAAAAAGTATTATCGAAAGGCTTTTTTAAAACAACAAATAATCGTATGGAATTATTAGCTGCCATTGTTGCTTTAGAACAATTAAAACAACCTTGTCAAATTGAACTCTATTCCGATAGTCAGTATTTGCGAAATGGAATTATCAATTGGATAAACGGTTGGAAAAAAAATGGTTGGAAAACAGCTAGCAAACAACCAGTAAAAAATATTGACTTATGGAAGAAGCTTGATGAATTAGTACAAATTCACAAAATTGAGTGGATTTGGGTTAAAGGTCATGCCGGCCATATTGAAAATGAACGTTGTGATATTATGGCAAAAACACAAGCTCAATCCCCTACTTTGCAAGACACAGTATTTGAACAATCTATACAAGATTAATTAATGGAGAAAATTTTTTATGCAACTTGTATAAGTTTATCTACTTCTAAAGTAGGTTCTTCCTAAATAAAGCTAAAACGTAATATGTATCTATTGCATTCTAGCTTTAAAGATGATTATATTTGAATTTTAACCAATTTAGCTAATATTATTGACTTTTGAGAAGCCAGAAATAAGATTAATCATATTAACAAACATAAAATATTCCCCTTGAAATTTTACTGACTATCACCATATAGGTTCCACAAATGGGGAATGTGAATAAAAAGCACAATATCTAAACTCCGATATTTTCGCCCCCAATGAAATTGATTTACCGATTAATTATTTTACTAATTAAGATAAAGCCTCTATTGGTAATTTTGACTTTGACGTAATAGCGGTACCTAAGCATAACGCTTTTAGTCGTGCTTATTTTTTCTGGCGATATTTTAATTTACATAGTTAATGTAATATATCTTATTAAATTTAGCATTTGCAACTCAAATGCTAGCCTATGATAAAAACATTAAAGACTATTTGGATTTGGTTTCAACAAAATCAGTAACATAACTGTCTATTTTGTCTAAAGAAAAGAAATAAGCTTATTTTTACAATGCATAAACATTAGTAAAAAATAGATTTAAATTTAACAATTAATTATATTTCTTTGCTTTTTTTTAGAAGCCAAAAAGACATTTTTTAGGTATAATGCCAAGCTTAATTTGAGTAAAAGTCACAAACTAATGAAAAAGTTATTAATATTTACAGTGTTATGTTTATCTTTGAGCGCCTGTCAGAACCATGGCTATCAATACAATAATAGCGTCTATAAAAAATCTAACTCAAAATCAATAGTTAATAGTAGCATTAAGAGTGGTGGTATTAGTCACACTTCTGTCACGCAAAACCCTTGGCAATTCATGCTAACTCAAATCGATGTGAAAGTACCTGAAAATAATCGCATCAAAACAGAAAGAGAGCGTTTGTTACGTAATCCACAAGCATTCGAAACTGTTGCATTACGCTCGGAACCTTATGTTTATTACATTATTAATCAACTAAGAAAAAACGACTTACCTGTTGAATTAGCATTAATTCCATTGATTGAAAGTGCTTACGATCCATTGGCAACTTCACCTGCGCAAGCGGCTGGTTTATGGCAATTTGTACCAATTACCGCTAAAGAATATGGAATTAAACAAAATAGTTATTTTGACGGACGACGAGATCTTATTGCTTCAACAAGTTCAGCTATTTCGTTATTACAAAACTTGAACAATCGTTTTAATGGCGATTGGCTATTAACATTAGCGGCTTACAACGCTGGTGAGGGTCGAGTCAGAAAAGCTATCGAAAAAAACCAAGCGAATGGTTTACCTACAAACTATTGGTCACTCGATTTACCAACTGAAACAATGCACTACGTGCCTAAAATTTTAGCCATTATTGATATTGTAAAAAATAACAAACGGTATGGTATTAAATTGCCTGATTGTAATTATGAAAATTCGCTTGTTCGTATTGATATGTCAAAAAATATCTCATTAGCTAAGGTAGCTAAGTATACGGGCTTACCGTTGAATGATTTAATGACATATAACGCTGGTTATGTTCAGCAAAAAGTCAATGGTCCGTTTCATTTACTAGTACCATATATTCATGCTCAAGAGTTATTTAAAAAACTGAAAGCAGAAAACTTAGTGGTAAATCAAGTTACCGAGCTTTTACAAGATGTACCACACACAAATATGCCATTTGAAGTTAAATCAACGACAAGCATTAAATATAGTGCAATTGATAATAGAAAAACGAACTCTATTTTAACAGCTAATGCAAAATCTAATGGTAAAAAGCAGATAACCTACCAGGTTAAAGTTGGCGATAATTTATATTCTATTGCACAAAATTATCGAGTTAAAATAACAGACATACTTCAATGGAATAATCTGAAAAACGCTCGTGTCCAAGAAGGTGATATTTTGACGATTAATATTGTGGATGCAAATCCAATCTAAAATTTACTAATAGAGGATTATGATCTGATGTGGTTGTGCTAATAATTTCTGCTGTATCAAGTCGTAATCCTCGATAAAAAACAAAATCAAGTGGCCTACCCATAAATTTTTTTCGAATATCAACAGAAAAACTAACAGGCTTAAGTTCAATTGAACGAACAAGATTATACAACAAATCAACTCGCTGTCTGCTCCATGCATTAAAATCCCCAGCCAAAATAACTGGGCCATTATGCTCTTTTATTCGAGTTAATAGCATACGTATTTGTTGCCGGTATATTTTTATACCAATGCTAAAATTTACAGCATGAATATTCGCAACTAATAATTGTTGCTTGGAATTATTAATAGGATAAATAGTAATCAAAGCAGATTTAGGTACTCGGATAAGTGGTTCCTTTTCTCTAAAAGAAAAAAGCGAAGTTGGTAATGAATCAGAAATTGTCATTACGCCAGCATATATATCGTTAAAACAATATGCAGGGACATGATCCGCAATTTTATTATATTGTGAAATAAAATTAAGTAATGGTGGTGTTGTTTGGGCTTCTTGCAACAAGATCAGTTTAACTTTATCTGCATATTGTTGAAGTATATCAATACAATCAGCTCTTTTTTGTTTAAAAATATTCCAAACTAAAATCGAAAATGATGTATGTTCAATTAACGGTTTATTAACTATTATTGGTTGATTAGGCAAGATCAACTCAACTTCGTTGCTTGCCCGATAACGTAAAGTATAACATCGATTTTTAAACATTTTTATCGTTCAACTTTTTCTGCAAATATTGATCAAAAGTTAAAGCATCACTCAGCTCTTTCTTCTTCTGTTTTTCAATAGATAAATCGCGTTGTTGAACAAAATCACCTTCAGTTAATAATGCTAAGGGTTCTGCCATAAGCTGTTTTTTATATTGGCTTGCTAAAGCTAAACCAAATTTTGCTGTACCTAAATCACTTATTGCTTGTAGTGTTCTTGCTGATAAAGTTAATTCAGGTTGATCAAACATTAACTCTAAACGCTCACAAACATTACGGTACCCCTGCTTGTCATCTTGATGATCTAAAACATCAGCAACACGTAATAAATCTTTGAATAATTGGTGTCCAACTTTGGCCAAAGGTTCTTGATAGCTATTGCAACCTATACCGATCTCAAGCCCTGGTTTTCGTCCTTCCATTATTACCCTATTCCAATTTAACTTGGCACACTCAAGTTCTTGACTGCTCATTTCTGGCGCAGGTGCTAGTGCACACCAAATTAAAAACAGATCGATAAATCGTATCTGTTCTTCAGTAATCCCTACCGGTGAAAATGGATTAACATCTAATGCGCGTACTTCAATATATTCAATACCGCCACGTAAAAGTGCATCCGACGGCGACTCCCCAGTCATTGTGACTCTTTTAGGTCGAATTGGCCCATAAAATTCATTTTCAATCTGCAATACATTATCGTTTAATTGACGATAATGACCATCAACTTTGATGCCCAATTTAGCAAATTCCGCTGATTTTGTATGCGTTGCTCGTTTTAATCCTTCAACATAAGTATCTAAATGATTAAAAGTAATGCCTAGTTGTTTTTGTGCATTATTAGTATACCCAATATCGCTTAACCTTAAAGAGGTTGCGTAAGGCAAATAACAGTTACCATTTGTTTGTTCAATAAAGGCTTTTGCTTTTTGTGGATCTTGAATAAATGAGGAGCACATCGATGGTGATGATCCAAACAAATAAGGAATAACCCAACCAAAGCGATAATAGTTACGAATCAATGTAAAGTAGCCTTCAGAAATAACAGCTTTACCCTCTTCTGTATTTTTTACACCATCTCTTGCTTGCCAAAATGCCATGGGTAATGAAAAATTATAATGAACGCCAGATATGGTTTGCATCATTGCACCATAACGGTTTTTTAGACCTTCTCGATAAACCGTTTTAAAACGCCCTTCATTTGATGATCCATATTGAGCTAAAATAATATCTTCTTCATTGGCAACAAAACATGGCATACTTAATGGCCACATCATTTCATCATCAATATTTACACTAGCATAACGATGCAGATCGCGTAAAAACGTTAGCATATAATCGATATTGGTATTAACTGGTGTAATAAATTCTAGCATTGATTCAGCAAAATCAGTTGTTATCCAAGGATGAGTCAACGCTGCGCCAATTTTTGCGGGGAATGAAGTTTTCGACAATGTCCCGTCAGGCAAAATGCGTAAAGTTTCACGTTCAACACCGCGTTGAATACCTTGTAAGATGCTGTAGTGTTTTTCTAACCAGTTAAGCGCTTTAGAAACATCAGGAATCATATTTTGCCTTCCTTAAATGAAATTATTTATTTTTTATATTAACATAATTTGATATTAACAATGGTCTAATTTATAACAACCTTTAAAATAAAAACTAAATATAATGTGTAATTTAATGATTAGAAAATACAATTCACTATTTTTATTACAGATAATTGAATATTGGCAGATTTTTAAATATAACAACTACCTCATTAATTGAAGATAATATTAGGGTTTGATAATTAAATTATCTATCTTTTCTTTGTAATAAAACCAAGACTTCCATATGTGATGTATGGGGAAACATATCAAACAGTTGCACTTTCATGATTTGATAGTTGGATAACAACATCAAATCTTCGACTAACGAGGTTAAGTTGCAACTTGAATATAAAATATAGCTTGGTTGTACATTTTCTAAATACTGCATAAGCACTTTACCAACCCCTCGTCTTGGTGGATTAAGCAGCACTAGATCTGGAGTGTGTTGTTCAGCAATAGCGTATTGGGTCGCATCAAGTGATTTAAACGTTAATCGCTTAAAACCTAACTTGTTAGCTGATTTTGTTGCACATTCAATTGCATCTGGACTAATTTCAATTCCTGTTAGCTGGATTTGATTTTCAATAGCAAGACTAACACAACTTAAGCCAAAACCACCTACACCACAAAACAAATCCCAAATAGAGTGAATAGATAAATTTGTGACCCAGTCACTTGCAGTTTTATAAAGATTGCTGGCAACATCACTGTTTGTTTGAAAAAAACTTTTAGGCTTAATGAAAAGAGGAACGCCATTTAATGTCATTGGTAAAAATGAGGTGTCGGTTAAAACTAACTCTTCTTCCCCTTCTAAAATAGCGGCATGATTAGGTTGGATATTTATTGAAATTACCTTTAAATTTTGTATTTTATCTTGTAATTGTTTAAAAGAATTATTTATTTTTTCGACAAGTTTGTGCGATTTTAAAACAAATCGCAGCATAAAACAGCTTGTATTATTCTCTTTACTTTCAATAACAATAACAAATTTCAACTCTCCTTTTCGCTTATTAATATTATAAGGTACAAGTCCCTGTTTACGGATGAAAGTTCGAACAAGTTTTAGGATGTTTTGCATACTATTTGAGTAAAGAGGACAATCACATAAATCGACCATCTCATTATCTGTTTGTATTCCTAAAATAGGTCTTTCAACAGTACCTAACACCGCCATTTTTGCTTTATTACGGAAAGCAAATTCATGACTAGCAAACGGTTCTACAACGTCATTAGGTTTAAATTGAGTTAATTGTTGTAACAGATTATTTTGTTTTTCTGCTAGTTGTGCATGATAGGGCTTATCCATCCACTGACAAGATAAACATTTTTTCTGCTGATAAAAACGACATTGCATTGCGATAAAACCCTTTTTTATAATGAGTTATTATATATAAAACCGTATTGAAATAAGTATAATTTTTTATTTTATACTAAAACACATACTTTCCTGAAACTTTTTTACAAAATTTTATAAGAATATAAGTAAAATGCATAATTAATCATCCGGTATGATTTGACGAAATAGCGGGGTATGATAGGATATTGTCATTAATATTACAGGAAAAATTTAATGTCTATAAAGTTAAAAACCCCCGTCGAAATTGAAAAAATGCGAATAGCTGGAAAACTTGCAGCTGAAGTATTAGAGATGATTGAACCTTACGTTAAACCGGGCATTAGTACTGGTGAACTAGACAAAATTTGTTATGAATATATTGTTAATGTTCAAAAAGCTATTCCAGCTAATATTGGCTATAGTGGCTATCAACACACTAGTTGTATTTCAATTAATGATGTGGTTTGCCATGGTATTCCAAGTTTTGACAAAAAGCTAAAAGATGGTGATATTTTAAATATTGATGTAACAGTTATCAAAGATGGCTATCACGGTGATACTTCTAGAATGTACATTGCTGGTAAACCAACTATCGCAGGTGAAAAATTATGCCAAGTTACACAAGAAAGCCTTTACGAGGCGATTAAAATTATCAAACCCGGCATACGTTTAAAGGAAATTGGTAAAACGATTCAAAAATATGTCGATAAGTTTGGTTTTTCTTCAGTTCGGGAATATTGTGGCCATGGTATTGGTGAAGTCTATCATGACGAACCTCAAGTTTTACATTATGACGCTGATGATGGCGGTGTAATTTTAAAGCCAGGTATGACTTTTACTATTGAACCTATGATAAATACAGGCGATTGGCGTACCCGTACCATGAAAGATGGCTGGACAGTCAAAACCAAAGATCATGGACTTTCGGCTCAGTATGAACACACTATATTGGTTACTGAAAATGGTGTTGAAGTCTTAACATTACGCAGTAACGAAGATTTTCCTCGCATTATTGAACACTAAATAAAGTGGATTCAACAATAAACTATTGTTGAATCCTTTCGCCTTATTACTTTGATAAACCTTAATATAATAAAGTATACAACTTACGTCGATAACTACTGGCCAATGGGTTACTTGTTCCTAATGCTGCTAGTAAATCAAGTAATGTTTTCTTCACTTGTCCGTCACCAACATTAAGATCTTTTGTTAGCGGTTTAAATAACAACTCTAATGCTTCCTCATGACGCCCTACATGCATTAATTGGGAAGACAATTGAATCATTAATTCAACGTTATCAGGGTATTGAGCAAATTCTGCTTGTAATTGCTGTAATTCAGGAGAATTAGCGGCTTGTTCAAGTAGTTCTATTTCGGCTTGTAATCCATGATAACTTGAATCTTGATCTTGTAGAGGAATAGTTGCAAGCACTCCTTTTGCTTCATTGAGTTGTTTAAGTTCAATTTGTGATTTTATTAGCATTAATGCAATATCTGTTCTTGGTTTACCCAAATGATCGGTAAGTGATTGCCAAGTTTGCCGTAACAGTGGTAATGCTTCTTCATATTTGGCTGCATGAAATAAATTTTGTGCTTCAATTAATTTAAGCTCATCTTCATTTGGTAGCACTTTTTCTAAAAAAGTTTTAATGGTTTCTTCAGATTGAGGTCCTTGAAAACCATCTACAGGTTGACCATTTTGAAATAAATAAACCGTTGGGATAGCCCGTAAACCAAATTGAGCAGCTAACATTTGTTGTTCATCACAATTAATACTAGCTAAAATAAATTGCCCATGATGTTCATTAGCTAATTTAGTTAATGTTTGAGTCATTATCTCATAATTTGGACTTCTAGCTGACCAAAAATAAAATAACACAGGGGATGTCGATGATCTTTCAATCACCTCTTGAATATTTTGCTCATTAACATCAAAAATAAATTGATTTTGCATATTATGTCCTAGGGTATAATGATTTATTATTTATTCTTTAAAATTTTATCCATTAATCTATCAGGAAGCAAACGTTTAGCAATAGCCGCTATTTTGGTTATTTTTGTTACCCTGTAACGTATTTTAGGTTTATCATGTTCAAGGGCATGGAATAAGTAAGGCAACACTGCCTCGGGCGGCAAAGTAAATCGTTTAGCTATAGGTGGATTTTTTACCATATTCTTTTGCTCTGTCTGATTCACATTGTTTGAGAAATATGTCTTTAATGGGCCAGGTTCAATTAAACAGACCTTTATATTGGTTTGTGCTAATTCCAACCTTAACACATCAGACCAAGCTTCTAAGGCATATTTGCTAGCTGAATAAGCACCTCTCCCCGGTGTTGCAACGATACCAACAATTGAACTTGTTTGAATAATACGCCCTTCATCTTGCTCTAGCATGGCTGGAAGTAGTAATTGCGTCAACTGATGGACTCCAAAAAAATTAGTGGAAAATTGAGATTCTAACTGCTCTCGGCTGATCGTACTTAATCGACCATAAACCCCGAAACCTGCGTTGTTAAATAACGCATATAATTTGCCTTCAGACAAAGCTAGAACTTCTTGAGCGGCTTGCTTGACCGAGTCTGGATTGTCAAGATCAAGAAGCACAGTTTCAAATCCTTGCTCAATAAGTTTTTGTTGGTCCAATGATTTGCGACACGAAGCAATAATACGATAACCACGTTTTTTTAAAGCAATGGCCGAGATTAGCCCTATTCCACTTGAGCAACCTGTAATAAATATTGTTCGCAATTTCAGCTCCGATTGATTCATATATTGTCAAATTTTTCTTCTCAAACTATGATAACACATCTAATTTGAAGTTACCCAAACTAAGCCAAGAGGATCGTATGAAAATTGCTATTATTGCTGCAATGGAAGAAGAAGTAGCCATATTAAAAAGTAAAATCACCCATTATCATGTTGAGCGTTATTTAGGTTGTGATTTTCATTTAGGTCAAATTGCTGGTTGTGAAATCGTACTGCTCCAATCTGGTATTGGTAAAGTAGCTGCAGCATCAGGTACTACTTTATTATTAAATAATTATAAAGTAGATGCTGTTATCAACACTGGTTCGGCTGGTGGATTATCTTCCGACCTTAATATTGGTGATATTATTGTTTCAAAGGATGTTTTTTACCACGATGTTGATTTGACTGCTTTTGGTTACAAGCCAGGTCAAATGTCTGGCTGTCCTGTAGCGTTTGATGCTGATCAAAAATACCAATCATTAGCTAAACTCTGTATCAAAAAGCACGGAGTTAATGCGATTGAAGGTTCAATTGGTAGTGGAGATGCTTTCATAAATGGTAAAAGCAATTTAGCAAGAATAAAACAAACTTTCCCGAATGCTATCGCTGTTGAAATGGAAGCCGCAGCTATTGGTCATGTTTGCTGGTTATTTAAAGTACCATTTGTGGTTGTTCGCGCTATCTCGGATAATGGAGATAGTGAATCTGCAGTTGATTTCCAATCCTTTTTAAAGTTAGCTGCAACACAATCATCACTCATTGTTGAATCAATGCTAAGTGAGCTTGCGTGAGTTATCTTTTTTGGTTTGACATATTAGGTACCATTGTATTTGCTATTTCTGGCGTATTATTAGCAGCTAAAAAAGAGATGGACCCAATCGGTGCTTTAGTACTAGCAGTCATCACCGCTATTGGTGGCGGTACAATCCGCGATATTGTTTTAAATCATGGACCGATCTTTTGGATCACTGATTCCACTGATTTATATATTGCTATCACCACCTCATTAGTCACCATGCTCTTATTACGTTACTCATCATCAATTACAGTCCCTAAATGGTTATTTTCTGTATTAGATGCAATCGGCCTTGCTGTATTTGTGGGTATTGGAGTGAACAAAGCGATTTATTCTGACGTAAACAGCTTAGTGGCAGTTTGTATGGGAGTGATGACTGGCGTAGGTGGAGGTATTATTCGAGATGTACTTGCTCGAGACATCCCAATGGTATTTAAAACCGACATCTATGCTACGGCTTGCGTCATTGGCGGAACAATTCATGTTATCGCCTATAATGCATTCAAACTACCTTTGGAATATTCAACATTCATTGGTATTTTGGTTACACTGGTTATTCGATTATTAGCTATTTATCGTAACCTAACTTTGCCTATTGTTGGATTGAAAAATCATTAAATACACCACAAACTGCACCTACACTTAATCAATAATCAAAGACAATACTGCTCAAATAAAGGTTTACGCCAACCTATTAATAATTCTGGCGTATTCCCCTTTTTATCGATTTTCCACTTTATGTATTGGTTAATTAATCGACGTGAAAGCAATAAATCCTCACTAAGCCCTGTTTGTGAAGAAATAGTCAGTGCTGCTTGTTTTAACTCGCTAGTAATTTTTTTATAATCAGGATAGCTATTAACTCGGCGAATTGGTTGAACTTCGGGTATGGGAGTAGATAAAAGATCCAAAATTATTTGACCATACAAACGAATTTCTTTCCCTTTCATACCTAACTTATCAAGTTCTCCTAATGATGTCGGTAAATAGCGTGCAATTTTCCATAATACTTCTTCATGTACCACAAAATTTATAGCAATATCTTGTTCTTTCGCTAATCTATATCGCCAGCTTGCTAATTTATACAATTGTCCTAAACTTTTCCCTTTCAGTTGCCAACTATTTTTAATATTTAAATAAGCATCATTTGGATCCATTAATTCCGATTTACGGGCAACCGCCATTTGGCATTCTTGATAAGCTGCTTGTAAATAATGGTTAGTGCTTAACTGAGACTTTAAAATTTTAATTAAAGGAAAAAGATATAACACATCATTAATGGCATATTTACACTGTTTTTCAGTTAGTGGACGTTGTAGCCAATCTGTTCGGGTTTCACTCTTATCAAGTTCGATCTCTAAATATTTTTTTACTAAACTAGCATAACCACTACTTAATGGATTATCTAAAAAAGAAGCTAATATTTGGCTATCGACAATCGGTGTTGGAACACAACCAAAATGATAAGAAAAGACCTCAATATCTTCACTACACGAATGAAAATATTTTTCAATAGTTGGATTATTTAATATAGCCAAGAAAGCCTGCCAATCAGTAATATTAATTGGATCAATTAACGCTGCATGTTCGCCATTAAATACCTGCAGTAAACCCAAATGAGGGTAAAAGGTTCGGGTTCGAACAAATTCAGTATCTAAAGCCAAAGCCGAGCTATTTTCGATTTTTGAACAATAATCAGCTAACTGATCATTACTAATAATAAGTTGATAAGACAAAATCAAATTCCTGTTCAAATATATTTATTCATAGTGCTTATTTTTGTTAAAAACGATATCAATTACCACGATTTCAGAACGAGTCATTAAGCGAATTGGTGGTCCCCAAAATCCATATCCACTACTCACAATACTGTTAAAATGATCATCTTCTTTTCTATAGAATCCATAAGTATTTTTATACATTAATTTTTCAATAATGTTGATAGGGAATATCTGCCCAGCATGAGTGTGCCCAGAAATCATCAAATCAACTCCCAATTTTTCTGGTTCATTAAGGTCTTTTGGTTGATGATCTAATAAAATAACTGGTGAATCTGTATTAGTGAACATGATAAGATCTGACAGTGAAGCCCTATTTACATTATAACGAAATGAAGAAAAATCATCTCGGCCCACTAATGTAACCCCAATATCATCAAAATAAATGATATCATCCTTTAGTACTTTCATACCGGCTTGCCTAAAAGCGTTAATGATATCTTCTTCTCTATTATTTTCTTGATTAGTCGCTAAGTATTCATGATTACCAAAAATAATATAAGTACCATATTTTGATCTTAATTGTTGAAATTGCTTATCAAAACTATTTTGTGTAAAAGGTTTTAAATATTTATCTAATGTATCACCAGTAATCACAACAAAATCAGCATTAAGTTTATTCACTTTATCAACCATTTGTTGAATAAATCGATTTGTCGTTAGTTCGTTAAGATG
Source organism: Gilliamella sp. Pas-s95 (assembly GCF_009795795.1). Classification (NCBI taxonomy): domain Bacteria; kingdom Pseudomonadati; phylum Pseudomonadota; class Gammaproteobacteria; order Orbales; family Orbaceae; genus Gilliamella; species Gilliamella sp. Pas-s95. The sequence continues at coordinate 63,367 of NZ_WTFC01000007.1, forward strand.
AATATCGGAAAGTTGAACAATACGTAAATGTTCAACTTTTGCGGGTTTATCAATTTTAACTTGATAATGAACAATCTTTGGACTAATTGCCATTTCGTGACCAAAACAAAACAATAATACAGAGGCAACAATATAAACAATTTTAAGCCATAAATTGGGTTTAACCTTTTTTTTACTAAGCCAACGTACAATGTCAAAAATAAGTGAGGTAAAAACGCAACAAATCATCAAACCGGCAATGACATTACAACATAATGGCAGCCAATAAGTTGATATATTATCAAATATTTTAGAAAAGATTAGCGATAATCCAGCTATAAAAACAACAATCCAATATATAAATTGATGACAGCCGATCAAATTAAAATCAAACCAAAATAGCCATCGTTTTCCGAGATAGATAGTTATTAAAACACTAACAACAATCGCTATAACAATAGTAATAAAATCGACAAAACCCATAATTATCCGAGCAATTGAATATAAAAAAATGATATGATAACAGAATTAATTTCTATAGTACCAATTAGTTTTATGGATACCAAAAAAGACCAGCTATTCTCGACACCCATTGATAAATTAGGCGACTGGACCTTTGATGAAAAAGTTGCTGAAGTTTTTCCTGATATGGTGCAGCGTTCCGTACCTGGTTATTCTAATATCATATCAATGATCGGTATGTTAGCAGAAAGATTTGTACAGCCTAATTCAACGATTTATGATTTAGGCTGTTCCTTAGGTGCTGCCACATTATCTATTCGTCGTCATGTTAATCACAAAAACTGCCATATTGTTGCGGTTGATAATTCCCAACCCATGGTTGATCGCTGTAAAAGGCACCTCGAATCATATAAAGCAAATACGCCAGTGGATGTAATTTGTGATGATATTTGTAACCTCGATATGCAAAACGCGTCAATGGTAGTACTTAATTTTACTTTGCAGTTTTTGACGCCCGCAAATCGCCAACGTATCTTAAATAACATTTACAGTGCATTAAATCCTAATGGTATTTTAGTGCTGTCTGAAAAATTTAGTTTTAGTGATTCAACTGTCGATGAATTGTTATTTAATATGCACCATGATTTTAAACGTGCTAACGGCTACAGTGAACTAGAAATCAGCCAAAAACGTAATATGTTAGAAAATGTCATGCTAACAGACACAATTGAAACACATAAACAGCGACTGTCTGAAGCTGGTTTTAAACATATAGATACATGGTTTCAATGCTTTAATTTTGGCTCGATTATTGCCATAAAATAAAAAGTTAATTTAAGTGAAATAAATAAGGATAATAGAATGATTGATTTTGGTGATTTTTACCAGATTATCGCAAAAAATAAACTGAGTCGATGGCTAGAAGTATTACCAGCACAACTGGCAAACTGGCAAAATCAAAATATTGATAACCGTTTTAATCAATGGATCAACAGTATTAAACACTTACCGTCTATCATTCCAGATCAAATTGATTTACTCCATAGTGTATCTGTCAATAGTGAACAACCTACCTCGATAGGTGAACAGCAACGAATTACTCAACTACTAAAAAACATGATGCCATGGCGCAAAGGCCCTTTTCACTTATATGGTATTGATGTTGATACAGAATGGCGTTCAGATTGGAAGTGGGAACGCTTAATTAATCACATTGATAGTTTAGAAGGTAAAATTGTTTTAGATGTGGGTTGTAATAGTGGTTACCATTTATGGCGCATGATTGGTGCAGGAGCAAAACTCGCTGTTGGAATTGATCCTATGGCACTTTACCTATGTCAATTTGAGGCTATTCGCAAATTACTGGGTAACGATCAAAGAGCGCATTTATTACCACTTGGCATTGAGCAGCTACCCAAACTTGGTGCTTTTGATACAGTCTTCTCAATGGGCGTTTTATATCATCGTAGGTCGCCACTTGATCATTTATTTCAATTAAAAGATCAACTCGTTGAAAATGGTCAATTAGTACTCGAAACATTAGTCATTGATGGTGCTGAACATACAGCACTCATGCCGGGTGAACGCTATGCTCAAATGCGGAATGTTTATTTTATTCCATCTGTTCCAACAATGATTAATTGGTTAGAAAAATGTGGATTTTCTGATGCAAAACTGGTTGATATATCACTCACCAGTTTGGATGAACAACGTAAAACAGAATGGATGACATCGGATTCACTTGCGGACTTTTTAGATCCAACCGACTTAACCAAAACCATTGAAGGCTACCCGGCTCCAATGCGGGCTGTTTTTATTGCTAAGAAATAAAGTGAATTAATAATTATAAATGCCGATGATTTCAAATGATTATCCAATCCCTTTTAATATTTACATTTTATATATTGTAAGTGGTATTTTTATGTAGAGTGTTATACTATTAAAAATAAAATATAAAAAAATTGTCAAAATTTTGAAAAGTATGCGTGTTTAAATATAAAACATAATAAAAAAAATGATTTTTAAATCTTTATATGAGGAATAGGAATAAATAATGGAATTACTAAAATTAATCTTGCAACTACCTTTCTATATTTTGCAAAAAGCTTGGGAAATAATCAGTTATTTTCTGCTTTTTTTATTAATTTTAGCAAAAGGATTTTTTTGGTTATTTAGTCCAATTATCGGTGATATAAAATGGTCAACACCAGATTGGTTACCTAATGCAAAAAGATTTTACTATGCAGTAGGTTCTACATTAAAAAAAATAAAAACTTTAATTGGTACAAGTATTATTTTGGGATTTATTGCTTACTTTTCTGGTAATTACGCCTATCATTGGTATTTAAATCGTCCAAAACCGATTGAACCAGCACCTGTAGTAATAAATACCTATTCAGCTGAATTAACCCCACCAAGTACAAGTGGCGGTATAATATATATCCAATTCATCGGTGCTAAACGCCCACCAATTCCTCTAGAATCAATCAATAAAGATGAAATAACAGAAGGTATTACCATTTCACCAAACATTGAGGGGAAATGGACATGGTCAAATGATTCAATAATAAGATTCATACCAAAAGAGAGAAAGTGGCCACTTGGTATTGAATATACAGTCGTATTGGATAAGTCAAAATTATTTGCTGAAAACAGCGAACTAGAAAAAAATAGTGCAACCTTATCCTTTATTTCTCCTGATTTCGAATATAAGTTCAAAAATCAAGGTGAGCTTTATTCCAATCCTACAGAAACTAATGTTAGGAATGTCATAAATACAGTCAAATTTAGTCATCCTGTTGATAAGCAAAGTTTTGAAAAAAATATTGTTTTATCACTTTATGAAAAAGACAAGAAATATGACAGTTTTTACGAAAAAAACTATGATAAATTCTTAAACCATGTCGATTTTACTATAACCTATGGTGATAATGACAAAATTGCATATATAAAGAGTGCACCTATTCCCTTACTTGATAAAGAAGGTTATTTAAAAATGACAATTAACAAGGGGGTTATGTCAGCTGTAGGTGGTAGCGCAATGAATTACGATATAACTAATAATGTAACTGTACCCGATAAATATCATTTAAGCGTTACAAAAACAGAGCTTACATTGGTCGAAAAAAGCAACGAAAAAATACAGCAGGTATTAGTATTATCATTAAGTCATGCAGTAAGATCTGAAGATGTATCAAAAGCAATCAAAGTTTGGCAATTACCTGAAAATAAAAATGGTTCGTATAGTGAAAAATATAACAATAGCACTTCTGGTAGATACGAAATAAAATATAATGTAACGCCAGAAATACTCGAAAAAGCAACACCAATATCAATGAAACCAATTGATACTGAACTTACTTATCAGAATCAAATTAGCTTTGAATTCAAAACCGAACAAAACTCAAAATTATATATTGAGGTTAATCAACCTTTATCTTCTCAAGAAGGGTATTTTTTAAAACAAGATTATCAGACAATATTGACAGTTCCTAGTTACCCAACTTATCTTGATTTTGCTGCATCAGGTTCTTTACTATCCTTATCAGGCGAAAAAAAATTACCAATCGTTTCACGTAATTTAGAACAAATGAAGTTAGAAATGGATCGCGTTATTCCTTCACAACTTCAACATCTAGTAGCGTTTAATCAAAGCTACGAATTTAAAGATATGGATTTTGGTGAACTTGATAATGATCATTTTGTTGAAAAATACAGTATAACTAAAGATTTTACAGGAGCTCCAGAGGAAGTAAAATACACCAATGTCGATTTAACTCGTTACTTAACAGCCGATACAAACGGTAATAAAAATCGGGGTGTCTTTTTATTAAGACTTTATGGGAAAAAAACGAAAGATACTCAATATGAGTTCATGGCATCTCGTTTTATTGTTGTGACTGATTTAGGAATTATAGCTAAAAAATCGCTTGATCAATCAAATGATCTATTTATTCAATCGATAAGCTCAGGTAAACCAATTAGTAATGCTAAAGTTTCAGTATTGGGAATGAATGGAATCACTATTACTTCACAAAAAACTGATAGTAACGGTCATGTCCACTTTTCACCATTATCTGAATATTATCAAGGCATTAAACCAATTTTATATGTTGTTGAAAAAGGACGTGATTTATCATTTTTACCAATCAAAAGTTATGAAAGAAATTTAAATTTATCTCGTTTTGATATAGGTGGTATTCGTGAAACCATAGAAGGTGGAGAATTACGTTCACATATTTTTTCAGATAGAGGTATTTATCGTCCAGGTGATACATTCCACATTGGCACCATAGTTCGAGCTCAAAATTGGGAAAACTCCTTGGAAGGGATCACTGTAGAAGCAGAAATTTATGATCCAAAATCCAATTTAGTACTAAAACAACCAATTGTACTAGATAAATCAGGATTTAATGAGCTTAGCTATAAAACCAACTATGAGTCCCCTACTGGTGATTGGTATATTAATTTATATTTAAAAAATGATGATGATGAATCTCGGGTATTGTTAGGTTCTAGTTCAATTGTTGTTCGTGAATTTGAACCCGATAAAACAACCGTATCCCTTAAATTATTACCAGAGATAAAAGATGGGTGGTTAAAACCTGAAGATATTCAGGCTGAAATCAAAGCCAAAAACTTATTTGGTACAGATGCTGCTAATCGACGAGTAACAAATACATTGATTCTTGAACCTTCAACCCCTTATTTTAAAAAATATGAGGACTACTATTTTTATCAAAACATTTCAGGGGGAAGAAATAGTTTTAAAGTTGAATTAGATGACAAAACAACAGATGAAAATGGTGTAGTAAAAATCGATCTTAATGAAAATATGCAAAGCTTTGAAGGCAACTATACATTAAGAATGTTAACAGACGTTTTTGAACCAGATAGTGGTCGAAGTGTTGCTGCAACAGCAAGCACCTTTGTATCACCAAATGATTATTTGGTTGGTGCAAAAGCTGATGGTAATTTAAGATACATTAATAAAGATTCGGTTCGTCATATTGATTTTATAGCTATTAATCCTGCCCTAGAAAAAATAGAGTTATCTGATCTAAAACTTGTTTTAATTGAAGAAAAATATCTTTCAGTATTAGTCAAACAGCCTTCGGGGGTTTATAAATACGAATCACGCCGTAAAGAATCGGTACTATTAGAACAGCCATTTAAGATTAGTTCTGAAAAAACAACATACGAATTAGATAGCAAAAATCCAGGTAATTATATTATCCAAATTAGAAATAAAGACGATGAGTTACTTTACCAAAGCAAATACTCTATTGTGGGTACAGCTAATATTACTCGTGATTTAGATCGTAATGCAGAACTAACATTAAAGATTAAAGATGCACAATATAATCCGGGTGACGAAATAGAGGTTTCAATCACTGCACCATATGTAGGTAGTGGTATTATTACCATTGAACGCGACAAAGTGTATTCTTGGAAATGGTTCCATACAGACACCACAAGCTCAGTACAAAAAATAACACTTCCGAAAGACATTAGTGGCAATGGTTATATTAATGTCCAATTTATTCGTGACCCAAATTCAGATGAAATTTTTATGAGTCCACTTAGTTATGGTGTTATACCATTCAAAATTTCAAATGAGCAATTTAACGATAAAATTGTATTACAAGCACCATCATTAATAAAACCTGGAGATACACTGCCAATTACGTTACATACAAATACGCCACAAAAAGCGGTTGTATTTGCTGTAGACGAAGGAATTTTACAGGTCTCAAATTATAAACTTAAAGATCCATTGAATAGCTTTTTACGCAAAAAAGCACTATCAGTAAGAACTTCACAAATTTTAGATCTTATATTGCCAGAATTTCGTCATTTGTTGACAGCTTCCGCTCCTGGTGGTGATGGTGATAATGATGATGTATTATCAAATCATTTAAATCCATTTAAACGCAAAGTAGACGAACCTGTATCCTATTGGTCAGGTATTATTGATGTAGATGGCGATAAAACCTTTGAATATAAAGTGCCTGATTATTTTAATGGCAAAATTCGTATCATGGCTGTATCGGTTGGTGATAAAACAATGGGACATACTCAAATGTCAACAACTGTACATAATGATATTGTTTTACAACCTAATGCCCCATATTTTGCTGCACCAGATGATGAGTTTGAAGTGTCACTAAATGTAACTAACCTGATTGAAAATATTGGAGACAAAGTCGTTCCGATCGATATTAAGGTTTCAACATCCCCTAACCTATCAATTATTGGCGACAGTAACAAAGCTATTGAATTAGCTAATGGCAAAACTGGAGTTTTAAAATTTAATTTTAAGGCAACCGACAAACTTGGTAATAGCGATCTCCACTTTTCAGCCAACTATAATGATATTACAATCACACGTGATGTTAGCCTTTCAATAAGGCCATTAACTGAATACAGATTAATCACAAAAATGGGAAGAATGGAAGATCATAAACAAACGTTTACTGATTTTAGAAACATGTATAGTAACTTAAGTAAACGAGAAGCTGCCGCATCTTATTCACCATTTATACTAAGTAAAGGCCTAAGTACCTATTTACAAGACTACCCACACTATTGTTCTGAACAGATTGTAAGCCGAGCAATTCCTGTTTTAATAGCGAGTAAATATCGTGATTTTGATCTGGCTTCGAAAGAAGGGATAGCACCATTATCAGAACTATTCCAAGTGTTGCAATCTCGTCAAAATAGTGAGGGTGCAATTGGTTTATGGTACTCAACTTACAATGTTAATCCTTTTATTACATTATATGCAGTAAACTTTATGCTTGAAGCAAAAGAAATGGGCTATAAAGTACCTAAAAAAATGCTTGATAATGCTAATAAATATCTGCAAACAATTGCTGTATCTAGAGATAATAGTACTTATGGTTTAAGAGTCCGTGCTTATGCTATCTATTTATTAACAAGGCAAAATAAAGTAACAACAAGCTATTTAGCCTCTACCATGAGCGATCTTAATCGAAAAGAAGATTCATGGAAAAAAGATATAACGGCAATGTATTTAGCTTCATCTTATAAAATGTTAAAAATGGATAAAGAGGCAAATAAATTAATCAAACCTGTTTGGCAACAATTAGAAGCTGCATATGATCGTGCTTGGTGGCTAAACAACTATTATGATCCACTAGTCGTTAATGCAGGAAAAATCTATTTAATCGGCAAACATTTTCCTGAAAAAGTAAAAGATATTCCTGCGCAAGCATTAGAAAATATGGTTATCATGCTTAATGAACAAAAATATACTACTCAATCATCAGCAATGACAATATTGGCTTTAAGTAGTTATTCGCAGAGCATTGAACAATCAAATTTATCTAAAGATACCCTTCAAATTAATGCAATATCAAAAGATGTAGAAAAACAAAGAATTATTGCAAGTTTAAATGGAATTTTGACTAAAGGTAGGTTTAATGTTCAAGATACGCAATTAAACATAACTAATAAATCAAGCTTACCTGTTTGGTATATGTTTTCTGAACAAGGTTATGACAAAGATATCCCTAAAGAGCCAATTAAAGAGGGGCTTGAAGTATATCGTGAATTTACTGATCTTGATGGCAAGCCTGTTGAACAAGTCAAACTTGGCGATAAAATTAACGTAACAGTTAGAATCCGAGCACTAGCAGATGAAGGTGCAACTAATATTGCCATTGTTGATTTACTACCAGGTGGTTTTGAAGTAGTACAACAACCAATAGATTCTCAGGAAGAAGATTCTGACGAATATATTCAAGATAATGAAGAATACGATGACTATGAAGAAGATGATTATGATGAAAATTATGGTTGGGTTTCACCAATTGGTATAAAAATAGGAAAACATACTTGGTATCCAGAATATACAGATGTACGTGAAGATCGTGTTATTATTTATGGTTCAACTTATAATAATAAAATACAAGAATTCACCTATCAAATCAAAGCAACCAATATAGGAACTTACAGTATTCCTCCTGCATTTGGAGAAGCAATGTATAATCGTGATATTCAAGCTGTATCAAAAGGTGGACAAAAGATAAGTATCATCCCACAACAATAGTTATTTACAACTAACCATTCACTAAAACGGGCTTATGCCCGTTTTTCAATAAAATAACTATTATATAGTTACTTTGAGTTGAATTAATTAACCCAGAACTATCAGTTGTTGAAGGTTTTGCTATAAAATTTAACGATTGATTACCATAAGACAATGTATGCTTACCGTACTCAAATGTATAATTCACACTTGATTTTACTGGAATGGTTAATTCCTTCCCATCAACAATCACTTTAATTTCATTCGGAGTTGGGTTGTCAATCATACGATCAACTGAGCTAGACTAAAAGTTATCTGAACCAAAACAACCGACCAATGTTATATTGCAGACTAGCAACAAAAAATATTTTATTTTTTCATCGCATTAATTTTTAAAGGTTTTAAAAGGAGTCAGATGTTATCATAAATTTAAAATGCGGTTGGGTCAGTTAATAATAAGCTAAATGTAGCAGAATACTGTTTTGGAAGGCTTTATACATAAAAAACAACTTCACGCTGAAGTTCTTTTTGTGGACTTGGTGCCAGTGGTCGGACTCGAACCGACACGCTTTTAAGGGCGGCGGATTTTGAATCCGCTGCGTCTACCAATTTCGCCACACTGGCATTAAACGTGTAAATAAGTAAACGTTAGCATTATACTTAGCTTTGCAATATCTGCAACAAGTATTATCGTAAAGTGCTTTATATGCCTAAAAAACAAACTAATATCTAGGTTTCCAAGCGGGTAATTTTTTAAGGATTATATAAGCCGTCTGCTTAGCTATTGCATTATCAATATTGTAATTTTTAGCATATTGTAATGTGACTTCATGCCATTTTTCATTAAATGTTTTCATTGTGCCATCTTTACGAGCACAATGCTTACAATATCTTTTAGACATATCAAGCAACGGATAATCAGCAATAGCCGTCATTGGCATGCCACAAGCAATACACATTTTCATATTCTAAATTCCAATAAAATTAAAAAAGTGACTCAATAATTGCCATCTTTATACGTATAAAAAATCCTACTCTTAGTTACACAAGATTACAATATACAATTAAAAAGAGATAAATAGATTTCAAAAATTAAGATCAAATTGTGATGTGAGTGGATCTAATTGTGGTTGTGGTTGCTGTGATAATAAATAACGGCGCCTTGCTGCCCGTTGTTTGCATAAACGCAAAACATCTTGTTTTTGGCTATCACTCAAAGTTAACCACTTAAAACGTTCGTCTCTTGAGCGATAGCAGGTAATACAATAGCCTTGTTTATCAGTTTCACAAACTCGTTTACAAGGGCTTGGGATATCAAAAAATTCAATCTGATCCAATTTATTCCTCGTTTTTTAGACAAAGCGATATATTTACTAGTGTTCTTTTAAGCCCAAACCTTTACTAAGCACTTTGAAACAGTCATCACAATCATGTGTAGCGGCATGGAGTAATGTTTGAGTCGGTGCGTGGATTAATTTATTGGTTAAACGATGGGAAAACTCAGCAAAAACATCATCAATATTTGCCCCCTGCTTGATAGCATTTAAAGCTTTTATTTGTAATTCACGCTTAATACTTTCTGCATTACGACGATACTGCTTAACATAAGCAACTGCATGTCTCGTCTTAAGCCAATCAATGAAATATTCAGCTTGTTCTTGAATAATATATTGCGCTTCTTTCGCGGCAATAGCACGTTGCTCTAAATTACTTTCTACCGTTTTTTGTAAGTCATCAATAGTGTAAAGATGCACATTATCAAGCTGATTAACTTCTTCCTCAACATCGCGAGGCACAGCTAAATCAATAAACAGCATTTTACGGTAATTTCTAGCGCGTAAAGTGCGTTCAACCATACCTTTACCTATAATAGGTAAAGGACTTGCTGTTGAACTAATCACAATATCAACATCTTTAAGTCGATTAGCGATATCAGGCAATGAAATAATTTCTGCATCGATACCAGCCGTAAGTTTTAATGCCTTTTCACGGGTACGATTGGCAATAATCACGTGATTAAATCCATGCTGTTTTAAGTAGCGTGAGATAAGTTCTATCGTTTCCCCTGCTCCAACAAGCATAATATTTAAATGAGAAGTATCAACAAAAAGATTGCGAGCAACTAAACAAGCGGCATAGGCAACAGATGCCGTATTAGCACCGATATTGGTTTCACTGCGGACAATTTTTGCTACATGAAACACTGTTTGAAATAGTTTTTTTAATTGGACGGATAAACAGTTTTGTTTTTGAGCAAAACTATATGCCTGCTTAACTTGCCCTAAAATTTGTGGCTCACCAATGATCATTGAGTCCAAACCGCTAGCAACCGACATCAAATGCTCAACAGCTTGTTGGCCGCCATACCAATAGAGTGAGTTTTGATATAACTCAATATCAAGATCATGAAATTGCTCCAACCAACTTTCTACAGACTGTTTTAATCTAAGATAGTCAGTTTGATGCTCATAACTCAAATAAATTTCTGTTCGATTGCAGGTAGACAAAATCACACATCCTTCAACTAAAGGATGTTGGTATAGGCTGTATAACGCTTTATCGACAATCTCAGTAGGAAAAGCAAGTCTTTCCCTTAAAGCGACTGGAGCAGTTTTATGATTAACACCAAAAATTGTAATGGACATTGCATCGCTTCTTTTTTGAAGGTTATATATTGATATAATTATTTTATTTATATTAAACGAGCTCTAAACCTATATTATACATAAAAAAAGAATAAAGATTAATTTACATAGTTACTTTTTCTTATTCAGATAATTATCGGTTATAATACACTCATCGTTGACAACAAACACTAACAACTAAGAGTTACTTCATGTCTAAAATCAAATATGCTTTTATTATCGTGTTATCTTTATTTATCGCCGCTTGCCAATCAACTAAATCACAAAATTCAACTTCAGTTAAGCAACAATGGCAAGCTCACCAACAGAATTTACAACAAATAAATGCGTTTCAAGTAAACGGTAGTATTGCTTATATGAGTACTAAGTCTCGTAATTATGGTCGATTTTTAATTACTCAACAGTCAACAGATAATTACGAAGTCAAATTAACCACCCCCGTTGGTACCAATATTTTAACCTTAAAAGCCGAGCCTAATTATGCACAACTGATTGATAAAAATGGTGAAAGTTATCAAGATGTCAACGTTGAAAATCTAATGAAAAAAATCTCTAACGTAAATATCCCATTAAATTCTTTACATAATTGGTTAAAAGGATTTTCAGATAACATCAATGCTGACAAATTAGACAATTCAGGACGCTTAATATCAACCATCTTTATGCAAGGCAATAATAAATGGACATTAAAAATTTCCAGTTATACAAATTATACCTATAAAAATAAAGAAATTTATTTACCTGCAATCATTGAACTTACCCATGATGATGTAGTGGTTCGATTAAAAATTAGCAACTGGGTTTTACGATAACGGATAATATTTATGAAACAATGGTTATCACCTGCTAAATTAAATTTATTTTTATATATTACAGGCCGTCGTGCTGATAATTATCATAATCTACAAACGCTGTTTCAATTTATAGATTATTGTGACATTTTGACCTTTACAGTCCGTCAAGATGACAACATAAAATTATTAACACCATTTGCTAACATTCCCGACGATAAGAATTTAATTACGATCGCCGCAGAACGATTAAAGTCGTATGCTAACAAAAAAAATATTGGTGTAAATATTACAATTAATAAAAAAATCCCAATGGGTGGTGGACTAGGCGGTGCTTCTTCCAATGCTGCAACTGTATTAGTCGCACTAAATCAGTTATGGCAACTGAACTTATCGACTGACGAATTAATCGAAATAGGTCAAACAATTGGGGCTGATGTGCCAATTTTTATTTATGGACATGCTGCTTTTGCTGAAGGCATTGGTGATCAATTCCAAAGCATTGATATTCCTGAACACTGGTACCTAGTCGCCTACCCCAATATTGAAATATCAACAGCAAAAGTCTTTAACGACCCAAAACTATGCCGTGATACACCCAAGCTCAGTATGCAAGAACTTATCGCTTTACCGTTTGATCAGTTTAAAAACGATTGTGAAAATGTAGTACGCGAGCGTTATCCTGAAGTTGATAAACTCATAACTTACTTATCACAATTCGCTCCTAGTAGATTAACAGGTACTGGGGCTTGTGTTTTTACACAGTGTGAATCAGAGCAGCAAGCATTGGACATTCAAACCAAACTTAAAACACTATCAATCAACAGCTTTGTAGCAAAATCATTAAACAATTCACCTTTATACAGAAATTAACTAAAAAACTTAACCAACACATCATTAATTGGTTAAGTTTTTTATTCTAAAGTCTTTCTTTATGGCAAATTTTCAATATAAAAAATAGTTGTCGTTTTTTCGGTTGCAGCCGCTACTATATTATTTAATATGCATACTAATTATTAGATGTAATAAAATTAAGGCTTAAAAAATTATGGTTATTAGTAATGCGGACAAAATAAGAGAGTATTATCAAGCTTTACTCACAAAAGATCAAAACTATGTGGGAATCTTTTATGCAGGGGTTAAAACAACATCAGTATTTTGTATTGCGACTTGCAGAGCAAGAAAACCAAAATTTGAAAATGTTGAATTTTTTAATACATTTAAAGACGCACTTGATGCAGGATATCGACCTTGTAAAATTTGCAAACCAACTGAAAATGCTAATGAAGCACCTATTGACGTTACTAAAGCCGTCACATTAATTACAGAAAATCCTAAAACAAAAGTATCAGATACCATATTAAAAAAACATCAAATAAGCCCTGAAATGGTAAGACGCTGGTTCAAAAAACATTATGGAATCACCTTCCAAACTTATCAAAGGATGTACCGAATTAATCAAGCCTATCAAGAGCTTAAAGTAGAAGGAAATGTTATTAATACCGCTTATAACACAGGGTATGAATCTTTAAGTGGTTTTGGGTATACCTATAAAAAAATCATCAAAAACACGCCATTAGAAAGTATCAATCAAGACATTATTTTAATTAATCGTGTAACAACGCCATTAGGCCCCATGTTTGTATGCTCTACCAATAAAGGGATCTGCTTATTAGAATTTGTAGATAGAAGAATGTTAGAAACTGAACTCGAACAACTACAAAGACAATTAAAAATGAAAATTATTTTTGGTGATAATAGCCATATAAAACAAGCCAAAAAAGAGATTGACGAATATTTCCAAGGAAAAAGGCAATATTTTAATGTCAAATTACATACACCAGGAACAGACTTTCAAAAAGCCGTTTGGGATTGTTTAAAGCAAATTCCTTACGGAAAACTAACTACCTATAAACAACAAGCAGAAAAAATTAATAATCCACAGGCTATACGTGCAGTGGCAAGTGCAAATGGATTTAATCGAGTTGCGATTATTGTACCATGTCACCGAGTCATTGGCTCAAATGGCGAATTAATGGGATATGGTGGAGGCTTAGAGCGAAAACGTTGGTTAATTGAGCACGAAAAAAAATATTCAAATCAAAACTAAATGTATTTACCTCAAACAAACTGTGTGAATATTGTATTTATTTGTAAAAAAAAGTAAAAAAACAAGTCAACGATTCTATTTTCCAGCGATATTACTTTTTGTTTATTGCCATGCCAAACGACGAGAGTATATAATGAAAAATTGTCCATTCTTATAGAAATGATATAGAGAACATTTAATATGACTCAATTACAAGAAAAACTCGCACTAATTAAAAATAGTATTATCACCATACCCGATTACCCTAAAAAAGGGATTCTATTTCGTGATATTACTAGCCTGCTTGAAGATCCTGTTGCATTTCGATCTTCGGTTGAGCTATTAATCGATCACTATAAAGATAAAAAAATAGATAAAGTGGTTGGCACCGAAGCGCGTGGGTTTATCTTTGCAGCTCCAATTGCATTAGCATTAAATGTTGGTTTTGTGCCAGTAAGAAAACCAAATAAGTTACCGCGTCACGTATTTAGAGAAGAATATCAATTAGAATATGGTACTGATACGCTCGAAATTCACTCTGATGCTATTAATCCCGGTGAACGCGTATTAATTATTGATGATTTATTAGCGACTGGCGGTACGGTTGCAGCAACAGCAAAATTGATACAAAAAGCAGGCGGCATTGCTGAAGATGCAGCTTTTGTAATTAATTTACCTACTTTAGAGGGTAAAACTAAACTCACTGATATGGGCATTAATTGTTTTACATTAGTGGATTTTGAAGGTGAATAACCCATCTATTTAAAAAACATCTTTTTAGGGGTAATTTATATTACCCTTTTTATATATCCCCTATCACTTCTATACCACTGTATAATCATCAATGGATAATTTACTCACAATATCCGCAACAATTTAGAATCAGCAATAATTCAAAGCCAACACCACAAAAACAAAATTGAATAAAAAATCAAATTTAAGCTTGATTTAGTTTATTTAGTGAATTATTATTCAAAAATACAGCATAATTATAAAACAAAGGTGAGTTAAAAATGAAAAAATTTAGTCACATTATTGCAAGAACACCAGCTAAATCACTAATCAACGGTTTAACATCAGCCAACTTAGGCAAACCAGATTATCAAAAAGCCTTAGATCAGCACAACAATTACATCCGAGCATTACAACAGTGCGATGTTGACATCACCATTTTACCCGCCGATGAACGCTTTCCAGATTCGGTATTTGTTGAAGATACAGTCCTTTGTACGCCATATTGCGCCATTATTACAAGGCCGGGAGCCGAAAGCCGCAGGGAAGAAACTGAAATTATTGCTGAGACCATCGAAAGATTTTATCCGAATAAAGTGGAAAGAATTAACGCACCCGGTACAGTTGAAGCGGGCGATATAATGATGGTTGAAAACCACTACTACATTGGTTTATCGGCTCGAACCAACCAAGCTGGTGCTAACCAAATGATAGCTATTTTAGAAAAGTATGGATTAACGGGCTCGGTGGTTAAACTCGAAAAAGTGTTACATCTAAAAACAGGTCTTGCTTATTTAGAGAATAACAACTTATTAGCAGCAGGCGAATTTATCACTAAACCCGAATTCCAACACCTTAATATTATTGAAATCCCTGAGCAAGAAAGTTATGCGGCTAACTGCATATGGGTTAACGACCGCGTTATTATGCCAGCAGGCTACCCAATCACAAAAGGCAAGATCGAAAAGCTTGGTTACCAAGTTATCAAAGTTGATACCTCTGAATATCGAAAAATAGATGGTGGTGTAAGTTGCATGTCATTACGATTTTAAAATGATTGAATGAAAACCTACTAATACTCAACTTAACAATAAGCGAACTATGAATACACCAATACAAAAAAAGCTAGGCATACTTCCCCTTACCCTATTAGTTGTTGGCAGTATTGTAGGAAGTGGAATTTTTAGCCTACCGCAAAACATGGCCGAAGGGTCAGGCACTGCAGGGATTTTAATTGCATGGACAATAACCCTTTTGGGCATGTTCATGCTAACACGAGTATTTCAGTATTTATCGATCCGATTTTACAAAATCAATGATGGATTATACGGCTATGTACGAGAAGGATTTGGCGATTATATCGGCTTTAATGCAGCATGGGGATACTGGATATCGGCATGGATGTCGTGTACTAGCTACTTAGTTATTTTATTTAGCGCATTAGGATCTTTTGATTGCTTAAGCTTTTTTGGTCATGGCACCACATTACCGGCGGTTATTGCGGCTATTTTATTGTTATGGATAGTACATTATTTTGTATTGAAAGGAATATATCGCGCCTTTTTATTAAATTGTTTAGTGACATTAGCTAAAATTGTGCCTATTGGTTTATTTATTGTTTGTGTTAGCCTCGCCTTTAAAATATCGACATTTAAGATCGACTTTTGGGGAACACCTCAATTAGGATCAATTATTGATCAAGTTGAAAACACCATGCTTTATACCGTTTGGGTCTATTTAGGGATTGAAAGCGCAACGGTTTATGCCAAAAGAGCCAAAAATATTATCAGTATTAGTCGCGCCACCTTTTTTGGCTTTGCTATTACCAGTTTATTACTTATTTGCGTATCTGTGTTATCGCTTGGCATTGTGCCACAACAAGAACTGGCGCAAATGAAAAACCCATCAATGGCCTTAGTTATTGAACGTGTCATTGGTAGTTGGGGTGCAACCTTGATCAACATCGGCTTAATTGTGTCGGTCAGTGGCGGATTATTATCGTGGCTAATGCTAGCTGCCGAAATGCTATTTTTAAGCGGTCAAGGCAAACAGCATACGGTGCCAAGTTGCTTTGGTAAACTCAACAAAGCGGGTACACCTCCCAAAGCATTATGGCTAACAACAAGCTTAATAACGGTATTAATTATCCTTGCGCATTTCAATCAATCGGGCTACAACACCTTAATCCAGCTATCAACCTCAATGGTACTTATCCCTTACTTGCTTTCGGCGCTTTTTGTTTTCAAATTGGCTATTCAACAAGGCAAGGCCTATTTAATTATGATTGGCGCTTTAGGATCGATTTATGGAGTATGGTTGATTTATGCTGGTGGCACAACTTATTTATTACTTTCCATGATACTCTATAGTGTGGGACTATGTTTTTACCTCTATGCCAGAAAGGAACGATCTTTACCGGCATTTAGTTACTTGCACGACAAAGTGTATGCTATTGCAATTATCCTATTAGCTATCATCGCTATTTTATACTTCTTGATCTGATCATATTTAGTCGAGGTTTTTTGACAATCTCAAAAAGCCTCATATGAGCAAAAAATACGAATATATAAAAGGAATGCAAGCGACTTAAATAATAAGTTATATTTGTATATAACATTAATTTTATGCTTTAACTTTTGAGGATGAAACTTTCTTTTATCAAGATTTATTACTTACTATTAAATAACTTAGATTCACTATGAAATTAAAAATAAGTAAGCATCTAAGCGTTATTTTCGAAACAGATAAAAATCAGATAACAATCGTCTAAACTCTTGTGAATAACGTCCATCATCCTCTCGCATACACAATTCCTGCGAATTAACCTTATTAGACCGAATTAATGAAAAAGCCATCAACGACAACGAAAAGTCTTTATCTGCACTATATCTAACATTCATCAATTCGTGTAAATATAACTGATTAGATTCACATAATAACCTAAACTGATTGGATAAGTGATAAGGCAAAACTAAACAAAATTGACCTGCGGGGTTTAATAAACGCTTAACCGTGTCAATAAGCTGTTGAAAGTTTAAACTTTCGGTATAGCGTGCTAATTGCCTTTGCGGATTACGACAATCAACAGCGGATTCAAAATAAGGGGGATTGGTCACAATCAAATCATAGCCCACGGCATGACTTGGCTCAAATTGATTAATATCGATATTAATCGCATTAACCGAGGTAAACCCAGCTTGCTGGCTATTTTGCTGACATTGTGCCACTGCCTGCACATCAATATCAATCGCATCAATTTGACAATGATTATGTTCTAATCGCTGGGCTAACATCAACGCAATTACGCCACAACCACAGCCAATATCCAGTATTTTTTGCGGAACAGAACAAATGGGCGCCCATGCGCCTAACAAACAACTATCGGTTGTTACCTTCATTGGACTTTTGTCGTGCCCAACAAAAAAACGTTTAAAGGTAAAGCCACCTTTTTTTAATGGTAATGGATTATTGTGCATGTTTAAACTTCTTAAACAAAGGTTTATTTGACGCAATCGCATCAGCCCAGCGCGTTGGTTCAGGCAAGCGATAGCCACGCAAACATAAATTAACCCATTTTAAAGCGCTATCTTGACTCACTCGGTGACCGGTCGAAATAAATAAAGGATTGCAATTATTTTTACTACATAGTACCCAACCAATCTGGTCTTGCTTATCTTGCAAAGGCGTGACACTACCTGCTTGTTTTGGCAATGGTTTATACTGACCACACAACTTTTTTTTAGCTACACCAATCGTTGGCATATCTAGCAACAAACCTAAATGACTAGCAATACCTAAACGTCGAGGGTGAGCAACACCTTGCCCATCAACAAACAATAAATCGGGTTTCTGAGTTACCTGCTGCCATGCCTCGATCAGTGCAGGATACTCACGAAAAGATAAATAACCGGGAATATAAGGAAACTGCGTTTTTATTCTAGCAATATGGTATTCAACAACCTTAAAATCAGGATAAGTAAGAACAACCATTGCAGCTCTAGTCACATGACCATCATCCTCAAAGCCTACATCGGTTCCACCAATAAATTTAACCGACTGACAAAACGCATCGGTTAATATAATTTGCTTCGCTAACGTCTGTTGTGTTTGCTTTAATTGTTCTAAATTAATAGACATTTTGATTCTGTTCAGTATTATTATCCACAATAAATTGATTTTACCAGAATTAGCATGCCATATACATTAGCAAATTCCGTTGAACTAACAGAAGAAATAAAAAAAAGTCGCTTTATTGTCAATGCTGCGCCAGTTACAACAGCCGAACAAGCCACCGACTTTATTAACCAAATAAGTGATCCCAACGCTACTCACAACTGCTGGGCATGGAAGATTGGACAACAATATCGATTTAACGACGATGGCGAACCGACCAGCACTGCCGGTCGCCCTATTCTTTCGGCCATTGAAGGGCAAGATTGCGATCAAGTGGTTGTGGTGGTAACTCGCTACTTTGGTGGCATAAAACTGGGTACTGGCGGGTTAATTCGTGCTTATGGTGGTTCGGCTAGCCACTGCTTACAACAAGCTGAGCTGATTGAACTTATTGCCCGTATTCCGTTGCAATTTCACTGTTATTATAGTGAATGGCCAATTATCGAAAATCGTCTAAAGGAGCTTGATGCCATTATTGAAAATCAAGAGTTTGATGCTGAAGGTGTCAAAGTCACAACAGGCATAACACAAGATAAATCGCAATTACTGCAAAAAAATATCAGCGACATCACCCGTGGACGCGTTATTATTGAGTTGTAAAAACAATTTTCAATAAAATAAAAAAAACAAAATCATATAATCAAATTATTAACTAACAACCATAAGGAATTATACAAAAAAAATACTAGTATTGATTACTGCCATGTTTTTATTCCGAAGTAACAAAAAGACTTATACGGTAGAAGATTTTGAAGATAATAAAGAAATACTAGATAAATACCGTAAAAAATGTGAGAACGGTGAAATAGATGGTGATAGTTTAAATTGTCAAAATTCTCACAAAGCAATGATTGGACTTAGTAGACCAACTAATACTGGAAAATGGACTGATTAATTTAAATGAATAAAAGCCACTCATGTGGCTTTTAAAATTTCAATATGTAGAATAAATTTTATTAATTAACTTCAACAGAATGAAGCATACAGTCCTAGCCGACTCAGGCCCAAGCGGGACTGTTTGTTGCAATATTATCCTCTATTTGCACCATAACCACCCCTGCGGCCCAAGGATTAAGGACTAAGATATAAAAGCTAAGGTGTGGTGCAAATAGAGGAATAGGTGTTGTAGCCTATCCTGCCGTCGGACGAGGGGGTGCCGACGCTTTGGTCCCAGAGGATCACGACGCCCCAGCTAAAAAGAAGAGAGGAGGCCTTAGATTCATTCAGCCAGAAGGAGTAGCCGAAGTCGCTATTATTGTAGAAATGCATATTGCCCCACTCCGAGAAAAAACCAGCTCCGATATGACGCATGTAATAATTACCAGATGACCTAGGCGTGGCGCCATCTATACCATTTCGACATGGGAAATCAGTATTATCAACACCACACTTTGAGTTAGTTAAATCCCTGAGCCGTGCTACACGATAACCCAAACGACTACACCAAGACATCATTTCGTCAGACCAAAAATACCCTTTATTCCCCCGACTTACGAACCACTTCTGTAAGACAAATCCATACCTCACCTCACGACCATCACTATCCCTACCCACCAACTCAAACTTCTGTGGCAAAGATGGACGTTCAAGTGGACTAGGATTAGCTGACTGTTGTTGAGTATAAGTCGCCACAGGACCCCTTAACGTTACCCTTGTTACATAACTGGATTTATCAGTAATCCATTTATCGTAGCTACTGCTTCGGCTTGGTCGCACCCAACGCACATCTGCCCTTATACTACCATTCGTGACAACAGACCACGTCAACTGACTTCCATCCACTCCTGCGGGCATCTCTAAGTCAAAATACACCCCATTAGTACCCGTTGTAGGAAAATTTTGGTCGTAAGATGATGAACGCGTTGACTGAGTTAAAAAACCCTTTGTAGGACTCCATATGTTAGATGGACCGGCATATTTAGGTTCATCACGACGATCAATACCAGTAGTACCACCATATAACAAATTTGGCCTTGCCGACTGAACGAAAAACGAACAATTTTCATTTGGACTGAAATAATAAGTCTCTCTGTCATTAGTGGTTGAAAATACACGACGATTTGGCACGCCATACTGTGTAGTTAAACTACCACCATCAGAGCTAAGACCTATTGTTAACTGATAAGGCGCCTTACATGCATCTAATGTATCATTAAGACGTACAGTATCTCCATTATTATCATGTAACGAAAGCCATAAAGTCCCTGTCGCCGTTACACCATTAGTACCCTGTCCATCTCCATCATCATCTCCCCAATAATGATAACGATTGACTAAATCATTTAAACTCAAATAAGTGGTCGATGGTGGAAAAATAGTCTTTATATCACCCAAAGTACGCCATGTTGATAATACTATTGGATTTGTCCTACTTGATGT
>NZ_WTFC01000072.1:0-672 GCF_009795795.1 Gilliamella sp. Pas-s95
CAAGGTAACCGTAGGGGAACCTGCGGTTGGATCACCTCCTTACGAAGAGCTCGTAAGTGTTCACACAGATTGTTTGTTTAGAAGAAAGAGTCACTTTATTGGGTCTGTAGCTCAGGTGGTTAGAGCGCACCCCTGATAAGGGTGAGGTCGGTGGTTCAAGTCCACTCAGACCCACCAATTCTACTTAACTTTGCGAGTTTAGGCTTGTGTTAATGATGTGAACAGCATAAATTAGCATAACGCAGGTACGTTAAGCGAGTTGGGGAAGTGTAGATGAAGTGAATTATTGGGGCTATAGCTCAGCTGGGAGAGCGCCTGCCTTGCACGCAGGAGGCCAGCGGTTCGATCCCGCTTAGCTCCACCATTAAAGAAATCTCTTTCGTTAGATAATAAAAAATTATGTTTGTATTTACTTATATTTATTGTTAAGTGAATAGAAAGATAAAGCTCTTTAACAATTAGGAACAAGCTGAAAGAAACGAGTTCTCGTTCTTGTGTAGTGCTTTTATTGAGTTATTTAATTAAAAGTTAGCGATAACGTTTAGTTAGGTTGAATTGATAAAGGTTGAGGCATAAAGAAAGAGAAAAAAGCGTAATTAAAACCAAGACAACTGTGAGTTGTAAGGTTAAGAAATTAAGCGTACACGGTGGATGCCTAGGCAATCAGAGGCG